>CALJXB010000329.1 GCA_937974415.1 uncultured Kiloniellales bacterium | reverse complement strand
ACTAAGGAGCCAATCGCCATGGTGACCTACAACGCCCCGCGCGACGACCTGCGGTTCGTGCTGAACGAACTGCACGACTACGAGGGCCGGGTGGCGACCCTGCCGGGCTACGAGGAGGCGAGCGTAGACCTGCTGGACGCCGTGCTCGAGGAAGCCGCCCGATTCTGCGAGAACGAACTGCTACCGCTCAACCAGCCGGGCGATCAGGCGGGCTGTAGCTTCGAGAACGGCGTGGTGCGCACGCCCGAGGGATTTAGGGAGGCCTACCGGGCCTTTCGCGACGGCGGCTGGACCGGCCTCGCCTGCCATCCCGATTTCGGCGGCCAGGGCCTGCCCAAAACCCTGCAGTTCGTGGTCAGCGAGATCATCTGCTCGACCAACATGAGCTTCGGGACCTATCCGGGCCTGAGCCACGGGGCCTATCACTTGCTAGAGCGCTGTGCCAGCGACGCGCAGAAGGCGGCCTTCCTGCCACACCTGGCCGACGGCTCCTGGTCCGGCACCATGTGCCTGACCGAGCCCCACTGCGGCACCGACCTCGGCCTGATCCACACCAAGGCTGAGCTGGGGGCGGAGGAGGGGGCCTACAAGATCAGCGGCACCAAGGTATTCATCTCGGCGGGCGAGCACGACCTGACCGACAACATCGTCCATCTGGTGCTGGCCAAGCTGCCCGACGCGCCGCCGGGCGTCAGAGGCATCTCGCTCTTCATCGTGCCCAAGTTCCTGGTGAATGCCGACGGCAGCCTGGGGCCGCGCAACGGTGTCGCCTGCGGCGGGTTGGAGGACAAGATGGGCATCAAGGCCTCGGCCACCTGCGTGCTCAACTTCGACGATGCCGAGGGCTATTTGGTGGGTGCCCCTCATTCCGGCCTGCGGGCGATGTTCACCATGATGAACATGGCACGCCTGACGGTCGGCCTGCAGGGCCTCGGCCTCGCCGAGACCGCCTATCAGTCTGCAGCCGCTTACGCCCGCGAGCGCCTACAGGGCCGGTCGCTGGCCGGCCCGGCCGAGCCGGACAAGCCGGCCGACCCGATCATCGTTCATCCGGGCGTGCGCGGCGACCTCATGACTATGCGGGCGCTCAGCGAAGGCGCGCGGGCGCTCGCCTACTGGGTCGCGCTCGAGCTCGACCGGGCCGAGCGCCATCCGGATCCGCAGGAGCGGGAGGCGGCGGAGGACCTGGTGGCGCTGCTGACCCCCCTGATCAAGGCAGCGATCACCGACATCGGCTTCGATGTGACGAACTTGGGCGTGCAAACCTACGGTGGTCACGGCTATATCCGCGACAACGGGATGGAGCAGCTGGTGCGCGACGCCCGCATCGCCCAGATTTACGAGGGCACCAACGGCATCCAGGCCCTCGATCTGGTGGGCCGCAAGCTCGGCCAGGACTATGGCCGGCCGCTGCGCCGCTTCTTCCATCCGGTGCGCGCCTTTCTCGAGGCCAACCGGACAAATCCCCGCATGGCGGAGTTCCTCCTGCCCACTGCCAAGGTCTTCGGCCGCTTGCAGCGCGCCACCCTGTGGCTGGCCGAGAAGGGGCTCGGCGACCCGGAAGAGGCGGGTGCTGCTGCGGGCGACTACCTGCGCCTCTTTTCCCACACCGCCTTCGCCTACCTCTGGGCGCGCACGGCGGAGGTTAGCCTGACCCGCGCGGACGGGATGGCGCCGGAGTTCTACGACGCCAAGCTGGCGACAGCGCGCTTCTACATGCAGCGGATCCTTCCCCAGTCCTCCGGATTGTTCGCCGCCATCATGGCCGGCAAGGGCACCACCATGGCCCTCGACGCGGAGGCTTTCTGAGGCCGTAGAGGCTCACATTAAGCCGAGCTGAAGGCGCTCTCCGCCGCCGGGTCATCGCATGTCGAGAACCAGGCGGCCATTGACGTCACCAGCGGCCAGCCGCTGAAAGGCGATGTTGATTTCGGCGAAGGGGACGCGTTCGACGACGCTGCGCACTTGGCCTTCGGCCGCCAGCCCCATGAGCTGCCGCAGTTCCTGGCGCGTGCCGTCGGCGCTGCCCATCACCCGCAGTCCGCTTTCGATGACTTCCGCCGCATCGAAAGTCAGCTGTTGATTGGGCAGCGAGACCAGAATCAAGCGGCCGCGAGCGCCTGCGCTCTCGATCATTTGGCGCCAACTTGCCGCCACGGGTGCAAAGTTCAAGCTGGCGTCGGCGCCGCCGAGATTCCTAATTTCTTCGCACGCATTTCGGTCCGCACGGATCGCGTAGTCGGCGCCGATCTTCTTGGCATGGGACAGTTTCTCGTCGGACACGTCGACGACGGCCACCCGTGCGCCACAACACTTGGCCAACTGGATGGCATAGGTCCCCAAGCCCCCAGCGCCAAAAATAACCGCCAATTCGCCTGGCTCCAGCGCGGCCTTGCGCACCGCGCTATAGGCGGCAACGCCGGCGCATAGCAACGGCGCCGCTTCGGCTACATCGAGGTCGTCGGGGATCGCTGTGGCCCAGTCTTCGCGCAACACGGCATATTCCGCAAAACAACCCTCCGCATTGACGCCTGTGCACTGGACGTGGGCACAGTGGGTTTCGTACCCGGTTAGGCATTGGTCGCAATTGCCGCAGGTGCCGTAGACATAGCCCACGCCGACCCTCTGGCCCTCCTTCCACTGGGTCACGCCTTGACCGAGCTTGACGACACGGCCGACGCCCTCGTGCCCCAAGACGGCGGGCAGTTGGCGTGGGATCTCGTGTTCTCCGAGCCAGAAGTGGAGATCGGTGTGGCAAAGCCCACAGGCTTCGATCTTCACCAGGATCTGGCCCGGCCCGGGTACGGGTACGGGGACTTTGCGAAACTCCAGGGGCTCGTTGGGGGCCACCATCATCGCTGCGTTCATAGTATCCGTCATGCCGTACAACTCCGACGATCTTGGCCCGAGCCGAACTGCCCCAAATCGTTCTCTCGCATGCTGCTCTCTCAGTTCATGGTCATGGACCGCTGCACTTCATGATGCAGGTTGGCCATGATGCCCTTTTTCATGTCGATGAAATGCTGGCTGGTCACGACGTCGTAGTGCCGCGGCCGGTCCAGTGCCACCTCGACCCGATCGATGATGGCTCCCGGCCGAGCCGACATCACGTAGACCACATCTCCGAGGAACAGTGCCTCGTCGATATCGTGGGTCACGAAGAGGACGGTCTTCTGTTCTTTCTCCCAAATGCTCACGAGCAGTTCTTGCATGATCGATCGGGTTTGACTGTCCAGCGCGCCGAACGGCTCGTCCATCAGCAAGACCTCCGGATCGTTCGCAAGGGACCGCGCGATCGCTACGCGCTGCTGCATGCCGCCCGATAGTTGGTTGGAATAAGCGTCCTCGAACCCGTTCAGTCCGACCGCGGATATGTAATGACGGGCCCGCTCGTTTCTTTCCTGGGCGTCCATGCCCCTCAGCGAGAGACCGAACTCCACATTCTTTTGCACCGTAAGCCAGGGGAAAAGGGAGTAGCTCTGGAAGACCATCCCCCGATCCGCACCCGGTCCGCTGACCGGGGTACCGTCGAGCGAACATTGCCCGCCGGAGACTTGGTTGAGACCGGCGATGAGGTAGAGCAAGCTGGATTTTCCACACCCGGACGGCCCTACGATCACTGCGAACTGCTTGTCCGGGACTTCCAGAGACAGGTTCTCCAAGGCCACCACCGTACCGACTCGCGCGGAGACGAAGCGGAGCGTTACCTTGTCGACCGAAACCCGTCCCATGATCCTTCTCCGCTAGCCCGCTCTCATGGGGTCGCTGTCCAAGGCAGAAGCATCCGCTTGGCCCACTTGAAGGCCAAATCGGTCATCAGCCCGAGGAATCCGATCGTGAAGATCCCGACGAAAATCGTTGCCGGGTGCAGGCCGCGCATGGCTTGAAGGATCATGTATCCAAGGCCCGAGGAAGCGGCCACCAACTCTGCCACCACCAGAAAGGTCCAAGCCCATCCCATGGTCACCCTGAGAGTGTCAAACACGCCCGGCAAGGTTGCCGGCAGCATGACCCGGGTGATCACTTGGCGTTGGTTGGCCCCCAGCGTATAGGACACGTTGTAGAGGTCGTCCGATACCTGGCCCGATACGTCCGCACAAAGGACGATCTGCTGAAAGAAGGTGCCCAGGAAGATCACTGCGATCTTCTCCTCGATGCCGATGCCGATCCACAGGATCAGCAAGGGGATCAAGGCCGTGACGGGCAGATAGCGCATGAAATTGACCAACGGCTCCACCGCCGCGGCGACAATTCGGAAGCTGCCCATGAACAGGCCCAAGGGCACGGCGATGATCGACGATAGGAAAAACCCCAGATAGATCTCGGTGAGGCTAACGCCGGTATGTTTCAGCAAAGACCCGTCGGCCAACACCACCCCGAAAGCGCGCAGGACTTCGTCCGGCCGGGGCAGGAAATTCGATTGCACGACCCCGCCATAGGTCAAGAGACACCAAGCCGCCAGCACGGCGCCGCTCACGATCACTCCCGCGCCGACCTCCAGCTTGCGGGAGATCGGCTTCTTGGGAATGAAGAGCTGGTTCATTTCCGGAGGCCGCGCCGACGCCACAGCGAGTGCCGGCTAGTTGATGTAGCTCCCGTCGATCACGTCGGCCGGCGTGAGGCCATCGACCTGCACCTTGCCGAAGTCCGACCAGATGGTGATGGCATCGCCGAGGGTCTGGTGGAGCTGACCCGGAGCGTCGGAGGTTCCGAACATCTCCTTGTTGCGGCCCATGTCGAGATACTCGATGCCAGTCACCACGGCCTTGAACTCGGCTGGATCGGAAAGCCAGCCGCCAACGCCGTCGGACATAATCTGATACGCCTCGTCCGGGTTGCTCTCCAGAAACTCGAGGGCCCTTTGCCAGGCGCGGACAAAGGCCTGCAGCTCCTCGCCGCGCTCCGTCATGGTCTCTTCGGTTACCGCGACCACGTCGACGATCAAGCCCGGCTTCTGCGAGCTATCCACGAGGCGGCGGCCATGCTCGGCTTTCTCCCCTTGAGTCAGGTGCGGCTCCCAGGTGACCGCGGCGTCGACCCGGCCAGCCACGAAGGCGACGCCGGCATCGGTCGCCGTCATGTTCACCATTTCGATATCGTCTTGGGTCAGGCCGGCTTCGAGCAGCAGAGCGTTGATGAAGAACTGGGAGACCGAACCTTCCTCGAATGCCACCTTCTTACCTTTCAGGCCGGCGACGCTCTTGATTTCCTTGTTGGAGACGACGCCGTCTCCGCCGTTGGAGTTGTCAACGGCCAGAATGTACTTCAAAGGTGTGCCGGGCTTCATATAGATGGGAAACTCGTCCGCCGTTGAAGCGACCAGGTCCACTTGTCCGGCCATCAAGGCGCCCATCTTGAGCGGCGTGTTTTCCATGATCTGCAGCTCAATCTCCACCCCCTCGTCCTCGAAGAAACCCTTGTCGCGGGCGATGTAGAAGGGGCCGTAGCCGACCCAGGTTGAATGAGCCAAGGTCATGGTGTCTGCCCGCAGGTCTGGCGCGAAACCGAACAAGGCCGTCACCACGACTGCAAATCCCATCATTTTGCGCATTTCAATGCCTCCTCTGACGTAGTCAGCCATCTTTTCGAGATCAGCTGTTGACCAGATCGGCTGCCAGCTGGCTCGCGGCGGTTGATCTCCCTTTTGGGGTCAGTTTACGGCGGCCAGTAATCTTGATAAATTTCAATGTGACTATAGTTGAATTCATTTTCTTCAATGATTGGCGCCAAGATGACGACTCCCAATTTGCAGGACGTTGACTTGCGTCTGCTGCGTGTCTTCCAGTCAGTGGCCCGCCATCGTGGATTGTCTGCCGCGCAGGAGGACCTGGGTGTCAGCCAAGCGACCATCAGCAATCAGCTCAAACAGCTGGAAATGCGTTTGGGGCTGAGGTTGTGCGACCGTGGGCGCGGCGGCTTCGCTTTGACTCACGAGGGCCGCGTGGTCCTGGAGGCTGCCCGCAATCTCTTTCACTCGATCGAGAGTTTCCGCGGCACCATCGGCACGACCCGAGGGGAGCTGATTGGCGACGTTCACTTCGGCACGGTCGACGCCATGTGGACCAACCGGACGCTCAACCTGCACGCCGGTATTGCGGATTTTGCCGATCAGGCTCCCAAGGTGCTCCTTAGCACCGAAATCGCCGCGCCTCAGGACCTCTTTCAGGGACTGGCCGAAGATCGTCATCATCTCATCTTGGCGCCGACTCCGCAGTTGCCCTCCAGGTTCGTGGGCCAGCTTGCTTTCTGCGAACGTCAAAGCCTCTATTGCGGCCTCGACCACCCCCTCTTTGACAGGGCGCCGGAGGATATCACCCTCGCGGAAGTCAGGGCCGCGCCCTACGCGGCACGCTCTTATATGCAGGGCTGGGTGAGTCCCCTCAAGACGCCTTTCAATATCATGGCCGAGACCTCTCACATGGAGAGCCTGGCCATTTTGATACTATCCGGGCGCTACATCGGCTATCTGCCAAGCCACTTCGCAAAATCCTGGGAAGAAAGCGGCCAAATGCGGCGGCTCGTCGACGACCAAGCCTCCTATGACGAACCGTTCTTCCTGGCTTACCGGAGAAAGGAGACCTATCGCGCGGTCGAGATGCTATTCAATTGTATTCGCAGGCGTATTGAGAAGGTCGAAGGACCTTAGCGGTACAGGCAAACCGATACCGATGAATGAGCGCAGACCGCCAGGAAACCTCGCGCAGGCCGGCCGAAGGCCACCGAACCCAAAGATCCTGCCCTCAGGTCCGATTTGATTGACCGGGGCCAAACCTTTATGCTGCCGCGCAAATTTGAGGACGGCGCCGGACCGGAGTCCGAGCGGCCGTCATCTTGAAGATATGCCGGTCGGGAGGGGACGCGGAATGTCACAAGGTGAAGATTCGACGACTGCCGGGGCCGCCGGAGCGCGCAACACGGTCACCATGACCGACAACCGGACGGGTCGGAGCTGGGAACTGCCGATCATGGACGGCAGCCTGGGCCCGGACGTGGTCGACGTGCGCCGGTTCTATGCGGAAACCGGTATGTTTACCTACGATCCCGGTTTCACCTCGACCAGCGCCTGCGAGTCAAGCATCACTTTCATCGACGGCGACGAAGGCGTGCTGCTGCACCGCGGCTATCCGATCGAGCAGTTGGCCGAACAGAGCGACTTCATGGAGGTCTGCTACCTGCTTTTGAACGGCGAGCTGCCGAACGCCCAGGAGAAGGCCAAGTTCGAGAAGGCGATCACCTATCACACTATGCTGCACGAGCAGCTGACCTACTTCTACCGGGGTTTCCGCCGCGACGCCCATCCCATGGCCATCATGGTGGGGATTGTCGGTGCCCTCTCGGCCTTCTACCACGATTCGACGGACATTTCGGACCCGAAGCAGCGCTTGGTGGCCTCTCACCGCCTGATCGCCAAGATGCCGACCATCGCCGCCATGGCCTACAAATTCTCAGTCGGCCAGCCCTTCGTCTATCCGCGCAACGATCTGAAGTATGCCGAGAACTTCCTCTACATGATGTTCTCGGTGCCCGCCGAGGACTACAGGATCAGCCCGGTGCTGGCCCGCGCCATGGACCGCATCTTTATCCTGCACGCCGACCACGAACAAAACGCCTCGACCTCGACGGTGCGGATCTCCGGCTCCAGCGCCGCCAATCCCTTCGCCTGCATCGCCGCGGGCATCGCCTCGCTCTGGGGCCCAGCCCACGGCGGCGCCAACGAGGCTGTGCTGCGCATGCTGCACGAGATCGGCCACAAGGACCGCATTCCCGAGTTCATCGAGCGCGCCAAGGACAAGGACGACCCCTTCCGGCTCATGGGCTTCGGCCACCGGGTCTACAAGAACTACGATCCGCGCGCCGCCGTGCTGCGCAAGTCCTGCCATGAGGTGCTCGCCGAGCTTGGCGTGCAGGATCCGCTTCTCGAACTGGCCATGGAGCTCGAGCGTATCGCGCTTGAGGACAGCTATTTCGTCGAGCGCAAGCTGTTCCCCAACGTCGACTTCTATTCCGGCATCATCCTGAGCGCCATGGGCTTCCCGACCTCCATGTTCACCGTGCTCTTCTCGCTCGCGCGCACCGTGGGTTGGGTCGCCCAATGGACCGAGATGATCGAAGACCCGGGTCAGAAGATCAGCCGCCCGCGGCAGCTTTATACCGGGCACAACAAGCGCGAGTATGTGCCCATCGCCGAACGCGGCTGAGGCGCGAGCCTGCCCTCCGCAGTCATATCGGTTCAATCCGAGTTTGTTGCTTCGTCCGGGGTCCAGTCTGCGCCGAGACCGCCCTGTTCAGCCTTGTACATCTCGTCGCCGGCGTGCTGGGTGAACTCGACGGCGAGACGGTCGCGCCGCAGTCCGAGCTGCTCGACACAAGCCGCGATGAGCGCCTCGGCCAGCTCCGCCCGCTGCTCGGGCGGGCGTCCGCGCCTTACATCGCACATGAGAAGGGCGGCCGGCTCCGGCTCGCCGGCGCCGCAGCGCCACAAGCCGCCCTCGCCGAGATCCCTGATTGCCACGGTGACCTGTTCAGGCCTGGTCTGCATGATGCGGGCGAAGATGTCTCCGAAACGCCGGGCCAGGCACCGCTTGTCTTCGGCCGAATGGTGGCCCGGAACGTCCAGCTGCAAGTAGGGCATCTCGGGGGCGCTCCCTTACTCTTGGCCTTCGGCCGAGCCATCCTAGCAGAAACAACACCCAACATCGCCGAGATAACAGCCGAGGCCGTCCCTCTCGGACCCGGCCAGCGGCTCAGCCTGCCCCTGGCGGCGCTGGTGCTACTAGTACTCTCGATTGGCGCCGGCGGGCTCGCTCTCAAGCCGGGGCTGCTGCCGCGCATGGCCTGGATTGGCCCGGCCGCGGCAGGACTTGTCGGGGCGGGCTTGTTGTCCTCGGTGGCGGTCTACGAGGTCCGCAATCCTTTCGCCGGGCCACCGAAGGATGAGGCCGCCACCAAGATCGTGACCCAATTGGCGGGCAATTTGCACAACGCCGTTTTGTTCCGCGAAGAGAGCAAGCTGCGCGATGCCATGATTCTCAATGTCGCCCCGGACAAGCTCGAAGAAGTGCTGCTCGAGGCGCAACGCGCCCTCGCGATCGAGATCCAGGGCGGCGGCGCGGCCCGTGTCGAGGGCGTCGAGGACGTCGTGGTCAAAGACATCGAAGACTTGGACAATGGCGGCTTCCGGGCTGTGACCGAATGGCGTGCCGATGCGAGTGCCGGCCATTGGGGCCATCTTCACCAGCGCCGACTGCGCTTTCGCGCGCTTATGGAGATGGCGCCGGTCGAGAGCGCCTGGATGCTGACGGGCCTGACCTTGACGGATGTCCGGCAAGAGTGATGGCGGGCGCGGCGAACAATGACAACGCGATCAATCCAGGCCGAGCGCGCGCGAGATTTCCGCACAGGCCGGCGTGACCCGGAACGCTGGCGACATGAGCAAGTAATAGCCCCGCGTCGACTCGAGCGGAGCGTCATGGGTGGGCTTTAGAACGGCCGTCTCCAGAAGGTCGCCGATCATGCCGGTCCAGCCCAAGGCAACGCCGTGGCCCTGCAGTGCCTGGTGGATCGCCACGCCATGGTTGGTAACCACGACACTCTGATCCAGATCCTGTGCGCCCGGTGCAAAGCGGTCCCGCCAATCCTGCCACGTGAACCAGCGAGCCTCGGGGTCCTCGAGATGGATGAGAGGGCCGGTCTCCAGGAGCTGCCTTGGAGAAGACCCCGTCAGATCCGCTGCTAGCCTGGGCGCCGCGACCGGCAGGATCCTCTCCCGGATGACCAACCGGCTTTCGAATCCCGGCCAGTGACCCTCGCCAAACAGAATCGCGCAGTCCACTTCGCCGAGCGGGATGTCGGTGTCGCGTTCCGCGGTGGTGACCCGAACGACCGTTTGCGGCGAGCCCTTTCTGAGCTTGGCGAGGCGTGGCAGCAGCCAGAAACTTGCGATGCCTGGGTAGGTCGCCAGGGTGATGCTGCTGTCTTGCCGTTGGCGCCTGAGTCGTGCGCTGGCCCGTGCGATGTCGGCGAGAGCCGTCGAGACGATGCGGTAATAGTCGTGCGCCTGGCTGGTAGGCGCCATCGCTGCCCCACGTTTACTGAAGAGTGTGGCCCCGAGGTCGGCCTCCAGCCGGCGAATCTGGTGGCTGATCGCCGGCTGTTGAACGTTGAGCTCGCCGGCCGCGCGCGTGTAACTGCCGTGCCGATAGCAGGCTTCAAAGGCGCGGACAGCTTTCAGAGGTGGAAGGTCGCGCATCTAGACATTATTTTTATCAATGAAGATATCAAGTTTATCCCTATTTTCAGCAATTTCAATCCTCATTACATAACTAAATTCGATGAATTTGCGATGCCGTCGGAGGGCCTTGGAATTGGCGATGCAGGCCGGTCTTTCGGGCTTGTCCTGGGGTGCAACGGGACGTTGGGGAGGTTTCTTCGCCGTCGTTCTGTGCGCGTGGGCCTCGCTTTTCGCGATGAGCGCCGATTTCGCGGCACAAGCTCCGCTATCGCTGCTGGGGTCAGGGATGGAGCTGTTTGCGCCAATGTTTCCCGACGGCCTTAGCGGCGGCCTGCTCTCCCTGACGATCGATGCGATCTGTTTTGCCGGCCCCAAGCCGGGCGACGCACCGCCGATAGTGCTGGTCGGCATGTGGTCGCTCATGGCTCTCGCGATGATGGCGCCGACCGCTACACCCATGTTGCGAACCTACAGCAATCTCGCGGCCGGGAACCCCGGGCGGATCTCGTCGGAGGGCTTTTGGGCGCTCCTGATCGGATTCTGTTTGGTCTGGCTTGGCTTTGCCATCCTAGCCGCGGCGGCGCAGTGGGCCTTGGCCAGGGTAGGTGCCCTGAGCGTTGGCGGCCTGCTCCGTTCCAATTGGCTGGCGGCGGCGTTGCTCGCGGCGGCAGGTCTCTACCAGTTCAGTGCATTGAAAGCGGCTTGTCTGTCGCGTTGTCGCTCGCCCCTGGCTTTCTTCCTTTCTAATTGGAAAGCGGGAACAACGGGCGCGCTCCGAATGGGGCTTCGCCAGGGCGTGGATTGCCTGGGTTGTTGCTGGGCGCTGATGGCCCTCGCTTTCGTCGGTGGAACCATGAACCTGGTTTGGATGGGCGCGGCGATGGTGCTTATGACGATCGAAAAGTTGCCTACATTTGGGCGTTATGTCACCGCGCCGCTGGGCGCAGCACTCGTTGCTAGCGCGGCGGTTGTTGCCTGGCGTGCCGCCACTGTTTGAGGAAAGGAATGACGAGATGGCAGAGCCTTGGCGGATCGAGGGGGAACTGATCCTCAACTGCAATTGCACGGTCTTCTGTCCCTGCGTGGTTTCCCTCGGAAAACACCCGCCGACGGAGGGTTATTGCCAGGCCTGGGCCGGCGTGCGGATCGACCAAGGCCGGGCAGGGGATGCGGATCTGAGCGGCCTGAATGTGGCCCTGCTGCTCGACATCCCGGGCTCGATGGGACGGGGCAACTGGACCGTCGCCGCCTATATCGACGAACGGGCGAGCGACGAGGCCTTCGACAAGCTGGTCGAAATTTTCAGCGGCCGAGCCCGCGGCACCACCGGCCTTTTTTCGGTCTTGGTCGGAAACTTTCTGGGCGCCGAACGTGCGGCGGTGACCTTCGAGACCGAAGGCCAGCGCCGCCGCCTGACCGTGCCGAAGAAGATCCTCGGCGAAGTGGCGCCGATCGAAGGGGCTGCGCCCGGCGAAGAGGTGAAGGTCGTAAACACCCAATATTGGATGGGTCCTGACATCACGGTTGCGCAGGCGACTCAGTCCCGGGTCCGCGCCTTCGGCCGGGTCTGGGACTTCGTCGGGCGCAGCGCCGAAATCTGTCAGATTTCGTGGGCCGGGCCATGACGGACCGCCCGACCACCCCGACCCCTTCCGCCGCCGGGCCTAAAGAAGATGGACAGGCCGGGCCGACGACGTCGAGGCCCGTCCTCACCGTTGCCCGGCGAATCCATGGCACGATTTACTCGTCGCGGGTCGAAGCCCAGGGCGTGAAGAGCTATACGGTCTATAACCACACGCTCTTGGCGACGTCCTTCCGATCCCTGGAGGAGGACTACTGGCATCTCAAGCAGCACGTTCAGATCTGGGATGTGAGCTGCGAGCGGCAGGTTGAAATTCGCGGACCCGATGCGGCACGGCTGGTTCAGCTCATGACGCCGCGCGACTTGACTCGGGCGGCGACCGGGCAGTGCCTTTACGCGCCGCTGGTCGACGAGTCCGGCGGCATGATCAACGATCCGGTCGTCTTGAAGCATTCCGAAGATCACTACTGGCTTTCCATAGCGGATTCCGATGTCCTGCTCTGGGCCAAGGGACTGGCCTGCGGTTTTGGGCTAGACGTCTCCGTTGAGCAGCCGGAGGTCTGGCCGCTGGCCGTTCAGGGGCCGAAGGCGGAGGACCTGATGGCTCGGATTTTCGGCGAGGAGGTTCGCCCCATTCGTTTCTTCCGCTTCAGGACGCTGACGTTTCGTGACCAGCCACTGGTGGTGGCGCGCTCGGGCTTCAGTAAGCAGGGCGGTTTCGAGATCTTCGTTGGCGAGCCCGAACTCGGCCTCGCGCTCTGGGATGCGCTCATGGAGAGCGGGCAAGGGTTGAATGTCGGGCCCGGCTGCCCGAACGTGATCGAGCGGATCGAAGGGGGGCTATTGTCGTACGGCAACGACATGACGCGCGGCGACACGCCGCTCGAATGTGGCTTGGATCGCTATTGCGCGCTCGAGGCGCCGATTGAATTCATCGGCCGGGATGCGCTGCGTCGTGAGGCGCGGGGTGACGTCAGGCGTCTCATTCGCGGCGTGCGACTGTATGGCGAAGCCTTGCCCGCGTGTGTCACGCCGTGGCCGGTTCGCGCTGACGGGCGAGACATCGGGTTAGTCACCTCGGCCGCCAATTCTCCCACTTTCAATTGTGGCGTCGGGATCGCTATGCTCGACCGCGGTCATTGGAGGCCGGGCGAAGAGGTCACGGTCGAGGTGCCGGACGGCGTGCGGCCGGCGACGGTCGAGGACTTGCCGTTCGCCATGGCTTCCAGTTGATAGGGCGGGTCACGACCATGGCTCGGCCGAAAGCCGGGGTGCCGAAGAGGAGCGCAATGATGCCGGAGAATCCCTATGACAATGGGCTGGACAAGAACGCAGCCAACTTCGTGCCGCTATCGCCCCTGTCATTCATCGCTCGCGCGAAGGACATCTATCCGGACCGCTCGGCGTTGATTTATGGGTCGCGCCGCTACAGCTGGCAGCAGGTTTACGAACGGGCAGTCCGCCTTGGCAGCGCATTGGCCGAACGAGGTATTGGCAAGGGCGACACCGTGTCCATCATCGCCGCCAACACGCCGGAGCTCTTCGAGGCTCATTTCGGCGTTCCCATGATCGGGGCGATCCTCAATACGATCAACACGCGCCTCGACCCGGACACAATCGCCTACATTCTCAAGCATAGCGATGCCAAGGTCTTGATCACGGACACGCAGTACTCTCCCGCGGTCAAGGCTGCGCTCGAAAAACTCGGCGAGCGGAACCTGCTGGTTATCGACATCGTCGACGAGCAAGCCGAGCTGAGAGCCGGAGAGGGCGAGCAGCTCGGCGATCTGAACTACGACGATCTGTTGGCAGAGGGCGACCCGGACCATCCCTGGTCTCTGCCTGAGGACGAATGGCAGGCCCTGACCCTCAATTACACCTCCGGCACCAGCGGTCGACCCAAGGGAGTCGTCTATCACCACCGGGGCTCCTATCTCATGAGCCTCGGCACGGTGGTCGCTTGGGGGCTGCCGAACCATCCGACCTATCTCTACACGGTCCCCATGTTCCACTGTAACGGTTGGGGTCATGCCTGGACCATGGCGGCCGTGGCCGGAACGGTCGTCTGCTGCCGCTACATTACGGCAAAGAACATCTTCGACGCCGTGGCCGACCATCGCATCAGCCATTTCGGCGGTGCGCCGGTGGTGCTCGGCCTGCTGATCAACGCCCCCGAGGAGGAGCGCAGGACTTTCGATCACCCTGTCAAGGTGATCACTGCCGGTGCACCGCCGCCAAGCGCCGTTCTGGAAAAGACCCAGGCACTCGGCTTCGAGGTGATGCAGGTTTATGGCCTGACCGAAACCTTCGGGCATGTGGTGCATTGCGCTTGGCACGATGAGTGGAGCGACTTGCCCTTCGCGCAGCAGGCGGAAATCAAGGCCCGACAGGGCGTCCGCTTCCCGATCGCCGAGGAGGTGGCCGTCGTCGATACCCTGTCGGGCGAAAAGGTGCCCCACAACGGCGAGGCCATGGGCGAGATCGTCATACGTGGCAACACCGTAATGAAAGGCTACTATAAGCAAAGCGATGCTACGGCTGAGGCGTTTTCGGGCGGCTGGTTTCACTCCGGCGACCTGGCCGTAGTCCATCCGAGCGGCTACATCGAGATCAAGGATCGACTCAAGGACGTCATCATCTCTGGCGGGGAGAATATTTCGTCTATCGAGATCGAAAGCGTGCTCTACAAGCACCCCAGCGTCGCCGCCGCGGCCGTGGTGGCCAAGCCGGACGAGAAGTGGGGCGAGACGCCTTGCGCCTTCCTGGAGCTCAAATCGGATTGCGAGGCAACGCAGGACGAAATCATCGCGTTCTGCCGGCAAAGTCTGGCCGGGTTCAAGGCACCCAAACATGTGGTTTTCGGCGAGCTGCCGAAAACCTCCACTGGTAAGATCCAGAAGTTTCTGCTGAGGGAGTCGGCCCGTTCACTATGACGGGGCGCCAGGACTCCGCAGCCTGAGGACTCAACATTCGAGAAGGAGGACCGCCCGTGACCTTCACGGCTTTGATTGTGGACAAGAACGAAGAGGGCGCCATCAGCCAGACGATTCAAGAGATCGACGAAGACCAGCTGCCCGAAGGCGGGGATGTTACTATCGCCGTCGAGTACTCCACGCTCAACTATAAGGATGGATTGTGCCTGACCGGGGCTGGCGGGCTGGTGCGAGCTTATCCCCACGTACCCGGCGTCGATTTCGCCGGAACGGTCGAGGCTTCGGAGGATTCTCGGTACAAGCCAGGCGACAGGGTGGTGCTGACCGGTTGGCGCGTCGGCGAGGCTTGGTGGGGCGGCTACGCTCAGAAGGCGCGGGTCAAGGCCGACTGGCTCGTACCCCTACCTGACGGCCTGTCGACGAAGCAGGCCATGGCGGTGGGCACCGCGGGGTTTACCGCGATGCTTGCTGTCATGGCGCTGGAAGACCACGGACTGACGCCGGGCGACGGCGAAGTGCTGGTGACCGGCGCCGCGGGCGGCGTCGGTTCCGTGGCGACGGCGATTCTTGCGCATGGCGGCTACCAAGTGGCGGGCGTCACCGGCCGGCCGGAAACCGCGGATTACCTCAAGGCACTCGGCGCCGAGACGATTGTCGCCCGCGAAGAGCTCAACGAGCCTTCGAAACGGCCGTTGGAATCCGAACGTTGGTCCGGCTGCATCGATGCGGTCGGCGGGGTCATGCTCTCCCGCGTTCTGGCACAGATGAGGTATGGCGCCTCGGTTGCCGCGGTAGGCCTGGCCGGCGGCGCCAAGCTGGAAACCACTGTGATCCCCTTCCTGCTGCGCGGCGTCAATCTGCTCGGCATCGATTCGGTCATGCGGGCCTACGAGGACCGAATTAAGGCATGGGGTCGAATCGCCTCCGACCTTCCCATGGAACAGCTCGAAAGCATGATCCAACCCGCCACGCTTTCCGATCTGCCGGCTTTGGGAGCCGCGATCCTCAAAGGTCAGGTCAGGGGCCGTGTGGTGGTGGACTTGAATGCCTAGCCGAATGTGCGGGACGGATTTTGAAGGTATCTCGGACATAGTTTGTGCGCGCGTTGCGTGGCCCGCCGAGTGAGTTGATGGCGCCGAGCCGCGCACCGTTCGAATTCGAGCGGGGTTCTAGATGAGTGGTATATTGGCACCGGCAGACTGGACGTTTCCGATTCCGATAAGGTACGGCCCCGGGCGGATCGGTGAATTGGGTTTGCTCTGCCGCGAATCCGGGATCGGCAGTCCGCTGATCGTCACGGACCGGGGCAGCCGAGACTTGCCATTCGTTGATGCCGCGTTCGCGGCGCTCGGTGAGGTTGGTATCGAAGGAGCGCTGTTTAACGAGGTCGCGCCGAATCCAACGGATCACGATGTTGCGGCCGGCCGGGAGGCCTATCGTGCCGGCGGCCACGACGGGGTCATCGCGCTCGGCGGCGGCAGCGGAATGGATGCGGCAAAGGGCATCAGCCTGGTGGGGTGCAACGACCGCGATCTCTGGGAGTTCGACTACGACAAGGAGCCGCTGGAGGCCCTGTCGGCCAGCAACTTCCCGCCACTTATCTGTGTGCCCACGACCGCCGGGACCGGTGCCGAGACGGAAAGCACAGCCATGGTCACCGACACCGAGCGCAGCGTCAAAATCTGCGTTTGGCATCCGGCCCAGAAACCCTTGGCGGCGATCCTCGACCCGGAACTGACCCTAGGGCTGCCAAAGACGTTGACCGCGTGGACGGGCTGCGACGCTCTGGTTCACGCCATTGAAGCTTTCTCGGTGCCGCAGTGGAATCCGCTGTGTGACGGGCTGGCTTTAGAGGCTATTCGCTTGATACACCGCTGGCTACCCACGGCCGTACGCGATGGTGGGAACCTGGAAGCGCGCGGCGCCATGCTTGTCGGCTCGTGCCTGGCTGGGGTGTCTTTCCTGAAGGGGCTGGGTCTGGTCCATGCCATCAGCCATATGGTGGGCGCGGTCTACGATACGCACCATGGCTTGACCAACGCCGTGCTGCTGCCGACCGTGCTTCGCTACAACAGGGAGGCCCTGGGAGGGAAGACGGCGCTCATGTGTGAGGCCATGGCGCTGCCGGGCCACGGTTTCGATGACCTTTATGGCGCGACCGTAGCCTTGCTGGACGAGCTGGAGATTCCCAGCGGCCTCGGCGCGCTTGGCGTCGGCGAGGAGCGGGTTGCCGAGATCGCTCGCAAGGCGCACGGTGACCCGGGCTGCGGGACCAACCCCGCCCCGGCGACGGTCGAGCAGATTGAAACGCTGGTCAGACAGGCAATTCGCAAGGCCCGATGAGGATCGACTTCCGAAATGACAGAAATCTCTGATCCGATAGAGTCTCGGCTCCGCGTGGTCAGCTGGAATATCTGGTGGCGCTACGGACCATGGGAGCGTCGTCGCCCAGTGATAGAAGCGACCCTTCGGGCGTTGGATGCGGATGTCATCGCGCTGCAGGAAGTCTGGGATGACGGGGCCGCGAATCTGGCGGCAGATTTGGCTCAGGCTTTGGATCGAAACCATGTCTATCAGGGGGCCGAGAAAAGGGACGGACTCGGCTTTGGCAATGCCGTGTTGTCGCGTTGGCCGATTAAGAGAGCGGATTGGCGGCCCCTGCCCGGACAACGGGAGAGCGATGAGGGCCGCTGCGTTCTCTTCGCCGAGCTGGACGGGCCGCGCGGCCCGCTCCAAGTTTTTGCCACGCACCTCAACTGGCGTTTCAGTCACAGCCAAATTCGGCAACGACAAGTCACCGAGATTGCGCAGTTCGTGGCGTCCAAACGGCCCTGGGGCTACCCCCCGATCGTCTGTGGCGATTTCAATGCCGAACCGGTCTCGGACGAAATTCGCATGATGACGGGGCAGACGGCCTGCCCGATCAAGGGGATGGTGTTCCGGGATGCCTGGAATGTCGCGGGCGATGGCAGCGACGGTTACACTTGGGACAATGCAAACAGCTTCGCGCAAGCCGTTTTCGAGCCGAACCGCCGCATCGACTATATATTTGTCGGCGAGCCCATGGCGAGGGCCGCCGGCCACGTCGTCGATTGCCGGCTCGCCGGCAATGCGCCCGTCGAAGGTCTCTGGCCAAGCGATCATTTCGCGGTGGTGGCGGAGCTGCGATATTGATCCTGGCTTGGCTCAGGCGAGCTCATTTTCAGTAGATCGGCCACGTCGGCGGCAAGAGCCCATGGATCGAGACTGCGACTACATAGTTGTCTTTGGCGCCGCGGTCGCGTCCGACGGCAAACCGAGCGCCGTCCTGCGGCATCGATTGGAGGCCGCGCTAGGGTGGGCCGAGAGGCGCTCGCAGGCACGGTTTCTGGTGACCGGAGGATTGGGCGATTTTCCGCCGTCGGAAGCTGAGGCCATGCGTCGTTATCTTCTGGGCTGCGGTATGGAGGACCGCGAGATCATCACCGAGCCGAAGGGCCTGGATACGCTATCCTCCGCACTTCACTGCATAGAAATTCTGAAGCAGCGTTCGGATGTGCGGTCCGTCGTGCTGTGCTCAAGTTCCTTTCATTTGCCCAGGTGCCGGTTGATCTTTCGTGCCCTGGGCGTTCCGGCAACAACGGCGGAGGTGCAGAGCGATCGGCACGTTATTGGTACTGGCCGCTGGCTTCGAGCCACTATTCGCGAAGGACCGGCCATTGTCTGGGATGTTGCCCTTGCCTTGGGGCAGAGGCTCATGAAATTTCATTCGCGTGCCGAACTCGGGTCGATCTTGGTCTTGATTTCAACAATTCTGTCGGCTGGAAATCCGCTGATTTCGGTATGACGTTGCAGGAGAGTCTGGTCGCGCGCGAGGTAGACGCAGTAGGTCCTGTCGTCCGCGACGTAGCTTTCGATCCATTGAATGTCAGGACCAAGTTCCCGCACGGCGGCGTTGGATTTTTCCGCGGTGGCCTCCAGCTCTTGCCGGCGTGCGCTGCCGATTCCCGGCAATTT
>CALJXB010000328.1 GCA_937974415.1 uncultured Kiloniellales bacterium | reverse complement strand
GTAGTTCTCGCCCATCACCTTAGCGGAAAGCTGGGCCGACTTCTGAACGAATTCCAGCGGCCCGGAGAAGTCGAAGTTGTTGTAGACCGCGTTCAGGTGGGCGAAGGGCGGCGACTGGGCGAAGAGCTGGAAGGTCAGCCTGTGCCCGGCATAGTCCGAGTTCAGCAGGTCGCGCGCGAAGGCGAGCAGCCGCCGACGGTCCTTGGCCTGCCAATCCTCGTTGATGGAATAGAACTTCTCCAGCCAGGGCCCGGCCCCCTCCTCGTCGAGGAAGGCGCCAACATCGGGCGTCACGCAGATCTGCCCGCCGCAGAGCTCGCGGGCGATGTGCATCATGGCCGGCAGGTTCGAGCAGGCATGCACCCGGCCGGTATAGAGCAGCGAGGGGTTGGGCATGAGCAGCCCTCCCGGGCTGGTCTCGGCGTTGGCGACAGCGGCCGTCATGTGGGCGTTGATGCCCTCCCGGTAGACCGCGAGGGTGGCGAGCTTCTCGCGCACCGCCGGGTTCTTGTCGAGGCCGGTCTGGCGGACGTTGAAGAGGGCCGCGCCGATCATCATGTCGGCGACGAAGAGGATGCGCTGGATGAAGGGAAAGGCGCTGTAGCGGTGCAGGGTCGCCCGGATGAAGGCGGCAGCCTCCGTGTGCCGGTAGAACAGCACGTTCTCCCAGGGCACCAGCACGTCGTCGAAGATGATGAGGGAATCCACCTCGTCGAAGCGGTTGGAAAGCGGATAGTCCATGGCGGGCGCGCGGCCCGCAAAGCCGGTGCGGCAAATGTGCTTCATGCCCGGCGCGTTCATCGGGCTGATGAAGCCGACGGCATAGTCTGAGAGCTTCTCGTTCTGGTTCCAGCCGCCGATGGTCGGCTTGACGAAGGCCTGGTTTGCATAGGCCGAGGCGGTCTCGTACTTGGCGCCGCGCACGACGATGCCGGCATCGGTCTCCTTCACCACGTGCAGCAGCATGTCCGGATCCTGCTCCTGGGGCGGCTTGGAACGGTCGCCCTTGGGGTCGGTGTTGCCCGAGACGTGGAAGGTGTCGTTGCGGGTCACCTCGGCGACGTGGCGCTTGATGTTCTCCGAGAACTGCGGGTCGATCTGATTCAGCACGTCCTGGCCGTCGTAAAGCGACCACATCTCGCCTACCGTCTCGTCGCCGACGCGGATCACCACGCCGCCCAGGTCCCACATGACGGCGTTCACGGCACGGCGCTTGTCGTGCCAGTCCTGCCGGGTCTTCGGCGGCTTGTAACCGGTGCAGTAGCGCTCGTTCCCGCCATCGCTCTCGTAGGAGAGGATGTCGCGGTAGCGCTTCTCGTGCGCCATGTCGTACATGCGCGCCCGGGCGTCGACGATGGGCTTGAAGGCCGGGTGGCTCGGCACGTCCTCGACCCGCTCGCCGTTGATGTGGACCTCGCGGCCGTCGCGGATCGATTCGCGGTATTCCTCGCCGCTTCTCAGCATGACGCCTCCTCCAACTGCACCCCGCTGCAAAATACTCACAGTCCGCGCGCGGCGCCAGAGGCCGCAGGGACAAAGCCGGCGACGTGCCGGCCTGCGCGCGGCCGCCCCGCCTCGACAGTTGCACCCGCGGAATTCCCTGGCAAACTCCCAGGCTGGATTGGAGCGAGAGGGGGGGCGACATGCCGAGAGAAGAGCTGGTCATGGTCTGCTGCAGCGATATCGCCGGGCAGACCCGCGGCAAGGGGTTCCCGGTCAAGCTGTTGGAGGCGCGGCGCAACCGTGGGGTCGGCTGGACCGGCACCAACATCATGATCACCAGCTTCGGCGCCATCGCCGACGGCCCCTTCGGCTCGTTCGGCGACCTCTGCCTGAAGCCCGACCTGGACACCCATGTCAGGGTCGACTTCGACAACGAGGAGGAAGCCCCCGAGCAGTTCGTGCTGAGCGACATCTGCAACACCGACGGCTCGCCCTGGGACTGCTGCCCGCGGAACTTCCTGAGGCGCGGCCTTGCGGCCCTTCAAGCCGAGGCCGGCTTGCTGCTCAAGGCCTCCTTCGAGCACGAGTTCCACTACGACGGCGTCGCGGAGCGGCCCAACTCGGGCTACAACCTGGACTCCTACCGGCGCCAAGGCTCGTTCGGCGAGACCTTGATCTACGCCCTGACTCAGGCGGGGCTCGAGCCCGACACCTTCATGCCGGAATACGGCCCCTGCCAGTACGAGATCACCGTCGAGCCCAGCATCGGTCTGCGCGCCGCCGACAACGCCGTGATCCTGCGCGAGCTGGCCCGGGCCGCCGCCCGGCGTCACGACGCCCGCGCCAGCTTCACGCCGATCCTCAGGCCCGACGCGGTGGGCAATGGCGTTCACCTCCATTTCAGTTTTCTGGACGCGGAGACCCGCGAGCCGGTCGGCTACGACCCGGCGCGCCCGCACGGGATCTCCCAGCGCATGGGCAGCTTCGCCGCCGGAATCCTGCAAAAGATGCCGGCCCTGACGGCGCTCACCGCCGCCTCGACCATCTCCTATATCCGGCTGGTGCCCCACCGCTGGAGCGCCGCCTTCAACAACCTGGGGATCCAGGACCGGGAGGCCGGGGTCCGCCGCGCGCCGGTCTTCGAGGCAAGCGGCGCGGCAGCGGCCGAGCAGTTCAATCTCGAGTACCGCGCCGGCGACGCGGCGGCGAGCCCCTATTTCTTCCTCGGCGGCCTGGTCTGGGCCGGGCTCCACGGTCTGCGCCAGGGTCTCGCCACGCCCGACGGGACCGATGAGGACCCGAGCGAAATGACCGAGGCGGAGCTGGAAAGCCGGGGCCTGGTGCGCCTGCCCCAGTCCCTCGCCACGGCCCTCGATACCCTTGCCGGCGACGAGGACCTGAAGGCGGCCATGGGACCTCTCCTTCACCAGGTCTACCTACAGCACAAACGCTTCGAGAACGACCTGCTGGCCGAGCTCAGCCCCGTGGAGCAGTGCGAGCACTACCACCAGGTCTACTGATCAGGGCGTTCCTTCCCGTCCCCGTCCAAGAGCCCGGGGAACAGCTTCCAGGCGCCGACGGCGTCCAGAAAAGGCAGCGAGGGGTAATCGGTGACGGTGAGGCCGCCGTCGACCACCAGGGTGGCGCCGGTGACGAAGGAGGCCTCGTCGGAGGCGAGGAAGATCACCGCCCGGCCG
>CALJXB010000327.1 GCA_937974415.1 uncultured Kiloniellales bacterium | reverse complement strand
TGCTCGACCGCGTAATAGTGCAGATCCGACGGCACCAGGCCGAATTCGATAGCGCCGCCGCGCACGTTCTCGAGGTTGAACAGGCCGCCCGGCGTCGCCAGGGGCTGGCAGGTGAGGCCGTGTTCGTCGCTGCCCCCATCGATCAACCGGCACAGCGCCCGGCCCAATTGGTAATAGGCGCTGCCCGGCTCGCCAGTGCCGATGGCGACCTCCAGCGCCGCGGCCGGCCGTGACGCGCTCCAGCCGCTCGCCAGACCGGCACATGCGATCAAGAGGATCAGTCTCGTTACGATCCGCACGCTCCGCCCCCCGCCGGTTTAGCTGTCCGGCCAGATGTGTTGGCGCTTCCTAGACCCGATAGGTCAATTCACCAAAAGAATCTGCCGAACTTCCGATAGAAAATAAAATCATTTGTCGGGCGAACAATATGCGCTGGTCTTATACCCGGATCGCGCCATGAGGCGCTCTAGCGGCGGCGGTTCGAGAGCCGAATCGGCCCCCGCAGCGGTTGCGGCCGCGACGGCGAAGGGCCGGAGCGGACGGCTGCGGGCCGCCCGCTCCGTCTTCCAAGAGGGCCTACATCCAGCCCTTTTCCTTGTAATACTGCGCGGCGCCGTCGTGCAGCGGTGCCGACAGGCCATCCTTGATCATCTCATCGGGCTCCAGGTTGGCGAAGGCGGGGTGCAGCTTCTTGAACTGATCGAAGTTCTCGAAGACCGCCTTGACCACGGTGTAGACCACCTCGTTCGGAACATCGGCCGAGGTGACAAAGGTGGCGCCGACGCCGAAGGTCTGAGTGTCGCCGTCGGTCCCGCGATACATGCCGCCCGGGATCGTGGCGTGCCGGTAGTAGTCGTTGTCCGCCACCAGCTTGTCGATCTCCGCGCCGGTAACCGGGACCAGCACGGAATCGCAGGAGGTCGTGGCCTCCTTGATGGAGCCGCTCGGGTGGCCCACCGTGAAGATCATGGCATCGATCTTGTTGTCGCAGAGAGCCTGGCTCTGCTCGGCCGACTTGAGCTCGGAAGCCAGGGCGAAGGAATCCTTGTCCCAACCCAAGGTGCCCATCACGACCTCCATGGTGCCGCGCTGGCCCGAGCCCGGATTTCCGATGTTGACCCGCTTGCCCTCCAGGTCGGCGAAGCTGCCGATGCCGGAATCGGCGCGCGCCACCACGGTGAAGGGTTCCGGATGGACCGAGAAAACCGCGCGTAGGTTCTCGAACGGGCCCTGTTCCTCGAACTTCGAAGTTCCGTTATAGGCGTGGAACTGCCAGTCCGACTGGGCGACGCCGAAGTCGAGCTCGCCCTGGCGAATGGTGTTGATGTTGTAAACCGAGCCGCCGGTCGACTCGACCGAGCAGCGAACCCCGTGCTCCTTGCGGCCCTTGTTGACTAGGCGGCAGATCGCGCCGCCGGTCGGATAATAGACGCCGGTGACGCCGCCGGTGCCGATCGAGACGAACTGTTGCTCCGCCGCCGAAGTTGGGCCGGTCGCACTTGCCAACATGAAACCGGCGGCAACGCCAAGCGCCAAAGCCGGTACGGTCAGTTTTCTCATAGGTAATACCTCCCTTGTCCTTGCCAATCGTATCTAGGGGGCTGTGAAGACGTGCACAAAGAAGGCGCCGATCCCCCGGCGACCCCAAGCCCCGGCGTCCTCGGCCATCCGCGATAACTGCGGTTTGCTAAGGCATCCGTGCCTCGACTCGCCGGGCGCAAATCCCCCGTTCCTTGAAGGATGCTTGATCTGAGCTCTCCCTGCCGCTTCTTTGCTTTCCGGTGCTTACCGCACACTGTTTGACAGTCAGATTGAACACGTTTTGGCCTAGGAAGGCCACCCTCTTGTTGAGTCGCCGGCCGCCTGACTTCGTTAAATGTTCGTAACGTCGAAAAGCTCTAGCGCCAGCCGCGCTCCTGGTAATAGCGCAGGGCGCCCTGGTGCAGGGGCGCGCTGCTGGCCGCGGCGACCATGTTCTCGGCCGCCAGGCCGGCGAAAACCGCGTGCTGCGCGCGAAGCTCGTCGAGCCCCTCGAAGATCCGCTTGGTTACCCGGTAGACCGTATCGGCGGGCAGGTCCTCGGAGGTTACCAGGGTGGCCCGCAGACCGAAGCTGGTCACCGGATCGGGGTTGTTAGGGTAGAGACCGCCCGGAATGACCGCCGGCGCGTAGAAGTCCCATTCGCCGAGCAGGCGCTCGACGGCCGCGCCATCGACTTCGAGCAGCCGTGCGCCACAGCGCCCCGTGGCCTCGGCCACGGGGCCGCTGGGATGGCTCGCTGGCAACAGCAAGGCGTCCACTTGCCCGTCACACAGCCCGGCCGCCTGTTCGCCGGCGCCGAGTTCGGCGATCTCCGCGAAGTCCTCGGGCGACCAGCCGAGCGCCGAGATCAGGAAATCGCCGGTCGATCGCCAGGGCGTATCGGGCGGGCCGAGGTTGACCCGTTTTCCCTCGAGGTCGGCGAGGCTTTCGATGCCGCTGGCGGGCGCGGCCAGCACCGTAAAGGACAGGGCCTGCAGCGACAGCACCGCGCGCAGGCCGGTGAACGGCTCGTCGTCCCCGGTCCCCAGGCCGGAGCGGTAGGCGTGATATTGCCAGTCGGAGGGCACCAGGGCGAAGGCCAGATCGCCGGCCCGCAAGCGGGTCAAGTTCTCCGTCGCGCCGGCCGTCGCCTCGACCAAGCAGCGCAGGCCGTCCTCGTCCCGGTGCGCGTTGATCAGCCGGCACAAGGCGCCGCCCGTCGGATAGTAGTGCCCCGCGACCGGCGCTGTGCCCACGACCAGGTGACGGCTGAGGTCCGGCGGATTGTCCTGGGCCGCGGCCGGGCCGAGGCCCGCAGCGGCAAGGAGCGATAGCAGGAGCGCGCAAAGGCCGCGCCGTCCGGCGTGCAGGAGCAGGAACCGCAAAGCCGGCCTCATGCGCCCATCAACGCGCGGGCTTCGTTGGCGCTGGCGGGCCGGCCGCCGATGGCCGTCAGGCCCTCCGCCACCGCCGCCACCAGGGCGGCATTGTTCGGCGCCAGGCTGCCGTCGGGCAGGTGCAGGTTGTTCTCGAAGCCGACCCTGGCGTGGCCGCCCAGCGCCGCCGCGGCCACGGCGCAGGCCGTCTCCCGCGGGCCGAAGGCGCAGACCGACCAGAGGTGGTCGCGGGCGTTTGTGGCGAGAAACGGCATGAGTTCCCTAGGCTCGGAGGTTTGACCCTTGGTGTAGCGGCCGAGTACGAACAAGACAACCTGCCGCTCGCCCGGCACGACGCCGCGGGCGATCAGGTCGTCGAAACGCCTGAGGTCTTCGTCGGAATAGAGGATGTACTGGGGCAGGATCCGCTCCGCCGCGACCCAGGCGAGGAATGCGGCGGCGGCGCCTTCCGACGCCGCGTCGGGCACGATCTCCCGAACCGCCAGGCTGACCGCCTCGGGCTTGAGCGCGCGGACCATCTGCATCTGCTCTTCGGGGCCGTAGATGCCGACCGCCTCGGAGGTGACCTGCACGATGAGGTCCCGGCCAACGGCGGCCCGGACCGCGGCGATGGCCGTCCGGTAGGTCTCCACGTCCAGGCTGTGGCGCCCCTCGGGGTCGCGCACGTGCAGGTGGATCATGGCCGCGCCGGCGTCCCGGCATCGGGCGGCCGTGGCGGCGATCTCTTCGGGCGTCATGGGCAGGGCCGGATGGTCGGCCTTGGTCTTGCGGGCGCCGTTGGGCGCCACCGCCAGGATCGCCGGCGGGCGGGCGTCAGTGGGCTGGGACACGGCCTCGGCGCTCATGCCGCTGCGATCGGAGCGTCGCCCAGCACATCGTCGAGGGCGCCGGAGAGCTTGTCGACGATTTCGGCGACGTGGCGGGCCTCGATGATGAAGGGCGGTGCCAGGAGGACGTGGGCGCCCCGGGCGCCGTCGATGGTGCCGCCGCCCGGATAGCAGACCAGGCCCCGCTGCATGGCCGCCTTCTTGATCCGCGGCGCCAGCTTCAAGGCCGGGTCCGGCGGCGCCTTGGTGGCCCGGTCGGCGACCAGCTCGAGGCCGACGAAGAGGCCGCGGCCGCGGATGTCGCCGACGTTGGGATGGTCGCCGAAGCACTCGCCGAGGGCCGCGCGCAGCGCCTCGCCTTGGGCTCGCACATTTTCGAGCAAGCCGTCGGCCTCGATGGTGCGCTGCACCGCCAGGGCCGCGGCGCAGGCCGTCGGATGGCCGATGTAGGTGAAGCCGTGCTCGAAGGCGCCAGCCGTCTCGACGATGGTCCGGTAGATCTTGTCGGCCGCCAGCACCGCGCCGATCGGCTGATAGCCGGCGCCCAGGCCCTTGGCGCAGGTCAAGAGGTCGGGCGCGATGCCGTCCTGCTCGCAGGCGTAGAGCGTGCCGGTGCGCCCCATGCCGCACATGATCTCGTCGAGCAGCAGCAGGACCCCGTGGCGGTCGCAGATCTCGCGGATTCGCTTGAAATAGCCGGGCACCGGAACC
>CALJXB010000326.1 GCA_937974415.1 uncultured Kiloniellales bacterium | reverse complement strand
GCGTCGACTTGGCCCGACAGCAGGGACGGGCTCAGGGAGAAGTTGACGTTGACGAGCGTGATGTCGTCAATGCTTAGGCCGTGCCGTTCCAGCATGGCGGCCAGGAGGGCGTCTTCGAAGCCGCCGACCGAAAAGCCGACGCTCTTGCCCTTGAGGTCTGCGATGCTGCGAATCGGGCTGTCGTCCAGCACCAGCAAGGTATTGAGGGGCGTTGCGATCAGCGTTGCGATGCGCGCCAGCGGCAGGCCCCGGGCGGCTTGGATATGCAGTTGCGGCTGATAGGAGACGGCGAGGTCCGCCTTGCCGGCCGCCACCAGCTTGGGCGGGTCGTTGGGGTCGGCCGGCTCGATCATCTCCACCTCGAGGCCGGCCTCGGCGAAGAAGCCCTTCTCCTGGGCCACCACCAGGGGCGCGTGGTCGGGGTTGAGGAACCAGTCGAGCAGCAGGGTGAGCTTTTCGGCCTTGGCGGGGCTCGCTGTAAGCATGACCGACAGGCTCAGGGCGATCAGTAAGAATGCGGCGCGTGCCGCGCGTGCCGGGCACGGTCGACTTCGACGGGGTGCTAGGGGATCTGACATATCTTCGCCTCCACGGCGGCGCGGAAGCGGCAGACCCCTGAGAAAGCGTCGGATTTCGCGCGTTCGTTCATGAATCGGTTCCGTTCCCTTCGCCGGCATTATCCGGATCAGGTTCGAAGGGTCACCGCGCGATCTCGCAATCGTCCGGTATCTCAGCCCCGCGCATTGGGGCTCCCCTAGGAACGCTGCGATATTCAGTGCGCCGGCGGGCCCCTGTCAAGGGCGGTGGAATTCCGGAAGTCGGGCGCACTGGGCCTTTAGCCCGGGCCCCGCCCTGTGCTAGAGACTGCCCCATGCACTTTCTCGACTTCGAAAAGCCCATCGCCGAGCTGGAAGGCAAGATCGAGGAGCTGCGCCACCTCTCGGACACGGGCGACCTCAACATCGCCGAAGAGGTGACGCGCCTGCAGACCAAGGTCGACCGTCTCCTGCGCCAGACCTATTCCAAGCTCAGCGCCTGGCAGAAGACCCAGGTCGCGCGCCATCCCGAGCGGCCTCACTTCAGCAATTACGTGGCGGCCCTGGTCGAGGACTTCACGCCGCTCGCCGGCGACCGCCTCTACGCCGAGGACCGGGCCATCATCGGCGGCCTCGCACGCTTCCGCGGCCATACGGTCGTCATCATGGGCCACGAAAAGGGCTCGGACACTTCTGCCCGGGTGCGCCACAACTTCGGCATGGCGCGGCCGGAGGGCTATCGCAAGGCCCAGCGGCTGATGAACCTGGCCGATCACTTCAAGGTCCCGGTGGTGACCCTGGTCGATACCCCCGGGGCCTACCCGGGTGTCGGCGCCGAAGAGCGCGGTCAGGCCGAGGCCATCGCGTCCTGCATCGACGTCTGCCTGCAGCTCAACGTGCCCCTGATCTCGGTGGTCATTGGCGAGGGCGGATCGGGCGGCGCCATCGCCCTGGCGTCGGCCAACCGGATCTACATGCTGGAACACGCCGTCTATTCGGTGATCTCGCCCGAGGGCTGCGCCTCGATCCTATGGCGCAGCAGCGCCCAGGCCGAGGAAGCGGCCGTGGCCCTCAGGCTGACGGCGGGCGATCTCTTGAAGCTCGGTGTCGTGGACGCGGTGGTGGACGAACCCCTGGGCGGTGCCCACCGAGGCCAGAGCGAGACCATCGAGGCGGTCGGCGACATGATCGAAGGCGCGCTTGGCGAACTCGCCGGTGAGACGGGACCGGCCTTGCGCGAAAACCGCCGGGAGAAATTCATCGGGATGGGCCAGAAGGGCCTCAGCTGAAACCGGCCCGCGGGGCGGACGTTAGACCGTGCGGCCGTGGCAGTGCTTATACTTCTTGCCGGATCCGCAAGGGCAGGGGGCGTTGCGCGGCACCTTGCCCCAGCTTTCGGGATCGTCCGGGTCGGGCGCCTCCGCAACCCGGCGGCGCACCGTCTGAGAGACCGGCTTGCCGGGCATCGGGGCGATCGGCGCCACTTCGGCCGAGGCGAGCGCCATTTCCGTCTGCCGGTCGGCGTCGCCGCTCTTGACCATGGCGGGATCGAAGCGGGTTTCCTGGAAACTCTCCGGGTCCGGCGTGGGCATGGCGAATTCCGGGGCCATGGGCCGCACCCGGACATAGGAAAGCAGCGAGGTCGTCTCCGAGCGCACCCGGTCGAGCATGGCCTCGAAGAGGTCGAAGGCCTCGCGCTTGTACTCGTTGAGCGGATCCCGCTGGCCGTAGGCCCTGAGAACGATGCCCTGGCGCAGGTGGTCGAGCAGGTGCAGGTGATCCTTCCATTGCCGGTCGAGCACGAGCAGCAGCACCTCTTTTTCCAGCATGCGCATGAGATCGCCGCCGATGTTGGCCGCCTTGGCGGCCATGTGCTTGTCCGACGACTGGGTAATTCGCTCGAGAATTTCCTGGTCCGCGATGCCTTCTTCCTTGCCCCAGTCCTGTACCGGCAGGTCCAGGCTCAAGAGCCGCAGGCTCTCCTCGTGCAACCGCGCCAGGTCCCATTGCTCGACATAGGCGCCGGCCGGAATGCACTCGGCCACCATCTCCTCGACCATCTGATGGCGGAAGTCGGTAACCGTCTCGTGGACGTCCTCGGTGCCCATGAGGTCGCGGCGCTGCTCGTAAATGACCTTGCGCTGGTCGTTCATGACGTTGTCGTACTTGAGCACGTACTTGCGCGCCTCGAAGTGATGGGCCTCGACCTTCTGCTGGGCCTTCTCCAGCGCCTTGTTGACCCAGGGATGGACGATGGCCTCACCGTCCTGCAGGCCCAGCTTGCGAAGCATGGAATCCATACGCTCCGAGCCGAAAATGCGCATCAGATCGTCTTCCAACGACAGGTAGAACTTGGAGGCGCCGGGGTCGCCCTGGCGCCCGCAGCGGCCGCGCAGCTGGTTGTCGATGCGCCGGCTCTCGTGCCGCTCGGTGCCCATGACGAAGAGCCCGCCGGCGTCCAAGGCGATCTGCCTGGCTGCCGCCACTTCGCTGTTGATGGCCTCGGTCTTCTTGGCACGGGCCTTGTCGTCCTCGATCTGGCTCGCTTCCTGCTGGATCCGCATGTCCGCATTGCCGCCCAGCTGGATGTCGGTGCCGCGCCCGGCCATGTTGGTGGCGATGGTGACCGAGCCCGGGAAGCCGGCCTGGGCGATGATAAAGGCTTCCTGCTCGTGATAGCGGGCATTGAGGACTTTGTGCGGGATCTTGCGCTTCGCGAGCAAATCCGCCAGGTGCTCCGACTTCTCGATCGAAACGGTGCCCACCAGGATCGGCTGTTTGTTGCGGTGGCATTCCTCGATCTGGTCGAGGATCGCGCCGTACTTCTCCTTGGCCGTGCGATAGACCTCATCGTCGAAATCGACCCGCACGAAGGGCACGTTGGTGGGGACCTCGATGACCTCGAGATTGTAGATGTCGAGGAACTCCGCGGCTTCCGTCATGGCCGTGCCGGTCATGCCGGCGAGCTTCGGATAGAGCCGGAAGTAGTTCTGGAATGTGATCGAGGCGAGGGTCTGGTTCTCCTGCTGGATGCTGACGGCCTCCTTGGCCTCCAGCGCCTGATGCAGGCCTTCCGAATAGCGCCGGCCCTCCATCATGCGCCCGGTGAACTCGTCGATGATGATGACCTTGTCGTCCTTGACGATGTAGTCGGTATCGCGCTCGAACATCTTGTGCGCCCGGAGCGCCTGGCTGACGTGATGCAAAAGCGAAATGTTTTCCGCATCGTAGAGCGAGGCCGATTCCAGCAGGTTCATCTCACGCAGCAGATCCTCGACTCTCTCGACCCCCTCTTCCGTGAGCGTGATCGTCTTGCCCTTCTCGTCCTTCTCGTAGTCGTCCTTGCCGAGCTTGGGGATCAACTTGTTGACCGAGACGTAGAGCTCGGAGGAGTCTTGGGTCGGACCGGAGATGATGAGCGGCGTGCGCGCCTCGTCGATCAGAATCGAGTCGACCTCGTCGACGATGCCGAAATTGAAGTCCCGCTGAACCAGCTCCTCCAGCTTGAACTTCATGTTGTCGCGCAGATAGTCGAAGCCGAATTCGTTGTTGGTGCCGTAGGTGACGTCGGCCGCATAGGACGCGTGACGCTCGTTCTCCAAGAGCCCGTGAACGATGCAGCCGACCGTAAGGCCGAGGAAGCGATAGATCTGACCCATCCAGGCCGCGTCGCGGTGCGCCAGGTAATCGTTCACCGTGATCACATGTACGCCCTTGCCGCTGAGCGCGTTGAGATAGACCGGCAGGGTGGCGACCAGGGTCTTGCCTTCACCGGTCTTCATCTCGGCGATCATGCCGCGATGCAGCACGATCCCGCCCATCAGCTGCACGTCGAAATGGCGCTGGCCGAGGGTTCGCTTGGCGGCCTCGCGGACCGTGGCGAAGGCCTCGACCAGCAGGTCGTCCAGGCTCTCGCCGGCCTCGAGACGCTCCCGGAACCACGGCGTGCGGGCCGCCAGGTCCGAATCGCTCATCGCCTCGAGCTCCGGCTCGAGCGCGTTGATCGCCTCGACGGTCTTGACCAGGCGTTTGATGTAACGGTCGTTCGCCGTTCCAAACAGCCGCTTGCCGAGCGTGCTGAGCATGTCAACCTCAAGGTCGGGATGGCCGGCTGAAGCGGCCAAAGGGCGCGGCTCAGACATAGGGTGACAAGCGGGGCCTGTCAACGCCGCTCGAATGCCGCCGAGGCCGCGGTTCGCCGCCGTTTTGGCCGGTTTGGCGAGGGCTGGCGCCCCAGGGTTGAACATGCGAGGTTAGGCGCCAAGTAATCGAGTCGCCGTCGGCGCGGGGAGTCCGGCAGGCATCCCACGTTTGCAACAAGGACGAAATCAATGGATCAGCCCCTTCGCCGATCAGGCCTATTTTGCGCCCTCCTCGCATGCTCATGCTTGCTTTTGGGCGTCTCCTCCGGCGTGGCTTTGGCCCAGGATTCGGACCCCGACACCGGCGCGGAGGAGGATCCGATCGTCGCCGTCGTCGACGGGGCGCCAATTCTCCGCTCCGAGGTGGCCGCCTACGCGGCCACCTTGCCGGCGCAATACCAGCAAGCCTTCGACCAGATCTTTCCCTTCCTGGTGCAGCGCCTGATCGATCTGGCGCTGATCGACAAAGCCGCCGCTGCCGAAGGAATGTCCGAGGACGAGGTCGTTCAGGAGCGCCTGGCCCGCGTGCAGACCGAGATCATGCGCGAGGTCTACATGGAACGGCTCTTGGCGGATGCGGTGAGCGACGAAGAGGTCGAGGCACGCTACCAGACCTTCATCGCGGAGAATCCGCCGGTGGAGGAGGTGAGGGCGCGCCACATCCTGCTGGAAACCGAGGACGAGGCGCGCCAGGTCATCGCGGCGCTCGACGACGGCATCGATTTCGCCGAACTGGCCTCGGAACGCTCGACCGGGCCCTCCGCGGCCCAGGGCGGCGATCTCGGCTACTTCACCGCCGAGCAGATGGTGCCCAGCTTCGCCGAGGCCGCTTTTGCGATGGAACCGGGCAGCTATACCAGCGAGCCCGTTCAGACCGAGTTCGGCTGGCATGTCATCCAGGTCGAAGACAAGCGGCCGCGGGACCCGCCCGGCTTGGACGAGGTCGCGCCGCAGCTCACCCAGGAGCTCCAGGGCGCCGCCATCGAAAGCCACATCGCCGACCTGCGCACCTACGCCGACATCGAAGTCATGGAGAGCGCCCAAATGCCGTCGGAAGAGCCGGCCATGGAAGAGCCGGCCATGGAGGCGCCGGTTTCGGAAGAAGGGAGCGAGAGCGAGTCGGGCGAGAGCGAGTCCGAAGCCTCCCAGTAAAAGCCGTTCCTTCACCGCGGGTCTTCGAAGGAGCAGAAAAGCCATGGCCTTGCCGCGATCTCCTTTAGCGCCGGAGACCACACCCCGTCTGCCCGCCATCGATGGCGTGCGGGTGGCCACCCGGGCCTGCGGCATTAAATACCGCGGCCGGACCGACGTCTGCCTCATGGCCTTCGACCCCGGCACCGCGGTCGCCGGGGTCTTCACCCGCTCCAAGACCGCCTCGGCCCCGGTCGACTGGTGCCGCCGGGCCCTAAAGGGCGGCCGGGCGCGCGCGGTGCTGGTCAACTCCGGCAACGCCAACGCCTTCACCGGCCGCCTCGGCGAGGACTCGACCGCGGCTATCGCCGCAGCGGCCGCCAAAGCCCTGGGTTGCCGGCCGCGCGAGGTCTTCCTGGCCTCCACCGGCGTGATCGGCGAACCACTGCCCCATGAGCGCATCCTCAAGGCCATGGATGGCCTCAAGACGGCCTTGAAGCCTGCCGGCTGGGCCGCCGCCGCCCGCGCCATCATGACCACCGACACCTTCGCCAAGTCCGCCACCCGCATGGCCGAGATCGCCGGGCGCCGGGTCACCATCAACGGCATCGCCAAGGGCTCCGGCATGATCGCCCCGGACATGGCAACCATGCTGGCCTTCGCGGCGACCGACGCCAAGCTGCCCCAAGCGCTGCTGCAACACCTGCTGGAGCGGGCCATAGCGCGCTCCTTCAACTGCGTCACCGTGGACGGCGACAC
>CALJXB010000325.1 GCA_937974415.1 uncultured Kiloniellales bacterium | reverse complement strand
CAGACTCGTGCGGCGGGCCTTTCCGCCCATGAAAGTCCTCCAGCAGCGCTCAACGCCTCGGGATTGTAAGGTAATGTTATATTATATCGTTGTGAACGCAAAGCCGTTTCCCGGTCCGGCGCGGTCCGGCCGAACGAGAGGCTATCGGCGCTTACTCGCCGTTCTGGCGGCGCTCGTCGCGGATCGGGATGAAGGGAAATAGCGGAAGGTCCAAGGTCGTCATGACGGGGCTCCTACCATGGCGAAGGGGGAGAAACGGGAGGCCGCCGGTGCGGCGGGCCTCCCGCCCGGTTTCTCGCGGCTACCAGTGCCAAACCCGGTCGTGGCTCTCCAACAGGCCGGGCAGGTCGGACCTCGCCACCGGCTTGAGGCCGCCGATGAGGTCGCCGGCGGCGATGCCGCGCGCGTCCAGGTCGTCCTGGACCACGAAGACATCGACGCCCTTGCCGACGAGGCCCGCGACCTGTCCGGTGATGTCCGGCGCGTGGGCCTGGGTGCGCTCGCCGAAGCGGAGCGGCGTCACCGACTGGGCCTGGACGGCGTAGTTGACCGCGTTGCCGCGCAGCAAGACGCCCAGCTCGGCGCCCGCGCCTTTCATGGCGTGGGTGATCCAGACGATGGTGTCGTCCTGCTCTTCAAGGGTGGCCCGGTAGGCGGTTTCGATGATGCTCAAAGTTTTCATGTCGGTCTCCTCAGCGCGTCGGGATGACGAGGCTGTTGTCGGACGCCTCGGCCATGGCCCAGAAGTCGCCCGGCGTGCCGCGGCGCACCACCTCGATGGCCTCGCCGGCGCCGCGCTCGTCGACGCAGAGCCCGCAATTCACCCAGTCGAGGGTGCCGCCGTTGGCCGCGGCCGTCTCGATGACGGCGGCGACCCACTCCCGCGGCAGGGGATGGTCCTCTTCCTCCACGTCCCGGCCGTGCACCGCGTTGGGGTGCGGTTCCTGGCGTGCGAAGGGCAGGTAGACAGCGCCTTCGTAAGCGAAGACGTTGATGTTGTAACCGCGCCGGGCGCAGATATCGACTAGCCTGAGGGCGGTGGTCGAGCGGGCGTCCTCAAAGGGCGCGTCCATGACGGCGAAGGTCAGCGTTGTCCTGTTGCTCATGATTGCCTCCTTAGTGCCAGATCGCTTTGCGGCCGGCGGCCAGCTGGTCGACCACGACCTCGAGGGAAGCTGCTCGGACGCCCTCTGCCAGGCGGTCGCTCGCAATGCCGCGTTCGCCGAGCGAGAAATCGTCGGCCAGCACTTCGACGCCGGCCTGGGCGACGTCGCTCAGCGCCGCCGAGGCGCCGCAGGGGCGCGCCGGCAGCACGCCGTTCTGCACCAGGAACAGCGTCACCCCGTGCCCTTGGCGCTTCAGGCCCTTGGCGAGGTCGCAGAGAGTCCCGGTGTCGTTCGACTCGAACGGATCGCGGGACTCGATCAAAAGGTAGTCGGTCACGTTTGGCCCTCCATGGCTTGCCATTAAAAGAGGGCGGAGCCTGCTCGGGCTGTGTTTCACGCGAATGTCGACCGCGCCCGAATCGCGTTTCAATGATTTCAGGCGGAACGCAAATGCGTGAGGCGGCGTCCGGGACAGCGCGGTGGCGGCTCAGGTCACCTGGAAGCCATGGGCGTAGGGGTCGCGGTCTTCGATGAAGATGGTGTTGAAGCCGGTGAGGCGCGCCCAGCCCTCGACCGAGGGCACGATACCCGGCCGGTTGCCCACGGTGGTGGCCACTTCCACCCGGCCGCGGAACAGGGAGCCGATGATGCTCTCGTGCACGAAGTCGTCGCCGACGCCGAGCGCGCCGCGGGCGGCGAGCTGGGCCATGCGGGCTGAGGTCCCGGTGCCGCAGGGGCTGCGGTCGATGGCCTTGTCGCCGTAGAAGACAGCGTTTCGGGCGTGGGCCTCGCTCTGGGTCGGCGCGCCGGTCCAGAGGATGTGGCTGACGCCGCGGATGGTCGGATCCTCCGGGTGCACCACCTCGACTGCCTCGTTGAGCCGGTCACGCAGGATCGGCGAGAGCCGCAGGATGTCGCCGGCCGAGAGATCTGCCATGTCGCGATAGTGCTCCTGGGGCTCGACGATGGCGTAGAAGTTGCCGCCGTAGGCGATGTCGACCGAGAGCCGGCCCAGCTCCGGGCAGTCGGCCTCGACGCCCTCGGCTGCCAGGTAGGCGCCGACGTTGACGATCCGCACCGCCTCCACGTGGGCGCCGTTCCGGGTGAAGTGGGCATCGACCCGGCCGGCGGGCGTGTCGAGGCGCAGCACGCCGGGCTCGGCGGGCTGCACCAGGCCGCGCTCGAGGGCGAAGGTGACCGTGCCGATGGTGCCGTGGCCGCACATGGGCAGGCAGCCGCTGGTCTCGATGTAGAGCACGCCCACGTCGCAGTCCTCGCGGGTCGGCGGATAGAGGATGGCGCCGGACATCATGTCGTGGCCGCGCGGTTCGAACATGAGGCCGGTGCGGATCCAGTCGTAGCGGGCGAGGAAATCCTGGCGCCGGGCGCTCATGGTCGCGCCCTCCAGCGGCGGGCCGCCGCCGGCCACCAGGCGCACCGGATTGCCGCAGGTGTGGCCATCCAGGCAGAAGAAGGTGTTGGGCTTGATCGCCCCGCCCGCCGTATGGTCCTCGGTCATGACCTTTTTTAGGCGCGTGGCCGCCCGACGGTCAACGGCCGCCCGCTCAAGATACAGCCAAAGGCCTCTGTTTCGGCTGTCGTGAAACCGCTATGATGACCGGGTCATGAGCGATGTGGTTCTACCCTTGAAGGCCCCCGGCGGGCCGCTGTTGGCGCCGGACGAGCCGGCGACCGTCGAGATCGTCAATCCGGAGGCCTCGGCGCCGGTCTTGCTAGTCTGCGACCACGCCAGCAACTTCATTCCCCGGGCGCTTGCCAACCTGGGCCTCGACGAGACCCATCTCTGGTGGCACATCGCCTACGACATCGGCGTCGCCGAGGTGACCCGGCTGCTCAGCCGGCGGCTCGGCGTCACGGCCATCCTCTGCGGCTTTTCCCGGCTGGTCATCGACCCCAACCGTGGGCCCGAAATGCCGTCGTCGATTCCCGAGACCGTCGACGGCGTGGCGATCCCGGGAAACCGGGAGCTGAGCGCGGCCGATCGCCAGGACCGCATCGCCACCTTCTTCAAGCCTTATCATCAGGCGATCGAGGGCCGCTTGCGCATGCAGGCGGCCCGCGGCCCGGTGCCGGCGGTCATATCGCTCCATTCCTTCACGCCGGTGATGGATGGTCTCGAGCGCCCCTGGCAGGTCGCCGCCCTGTGGGACCGGGACCCGCGGCTGCCGCTGCCCTTCTTGGCGGCGCTCCGGTCGCTGGGCTACACGGTTGGCGACAACGAGCCCTATTCCGGCCGGGACTTCCACGGCTACACCATGCAGCGCCATGCCGACGCCCAGGGCCTGGCGAACCTGCTGATCGAGATCCGCCAGGACCTGATCGACACCGCCGATGGGATCGGCGAATGGGCGGAGATCTTGGGCGGCGCGCTGCGCGATATCCTGGCCGATCCCAATATTCACGAGACGAAGGCGCCGGCATGACGCGCAAGGAACCGACCTTCACGATCGGCATCGAGGAGGAATACCTGCTGGTCGACCGGGAGTCCCGGGCGCTGGTGGTCGATCCGCCCAAGACCCTGATGAAGGAATGCGAGGCCCGGCTGAAGGGCCGTGTCAGCCCCGAGTTCCTCCTGTCCCAGATCGAGGTCGGCACCAGCAAGTGCGATACCCTGAAGCAGGCGGCGGAAGAGATCCGCCAGCTGCGCCGCTGCGTGGCCGACGTGGCGGCGAACCACGGCCTGGCGCCGATCGCCGCCTCGACCCATCCGTTTTCCGCCTGGAGCGAGCAGAAGCACACGCCCAAGGCGCGCTATAACGTGCTGGCCCGGGACATGCAGGCGGTCGCCCGCCGGCTCTTGATCTGCGGCATGCACGTGCACGTCGGGCTCGACGACGATGCGCTCCGCATCGACCTGATGGGCCAGGCGGCCTATTTCCTGCCCCACTTGCTGGCGCTCTCCACCTCCTCGCCGTTCTGGCGCGGCGAGGACACCGGCCTCAAGTCCTACCGTCTCGCCGTGTTCGACGAGCTGCCGCGGGTCGGCCTGCCGGAGTCCTTCGACAGTTTCGGCGAGTACGAACGCCACCTGGCGATCATGGTCAAGGCGGGCCTGATCGAGGACGCCAGCAAGCTGTGGTGGGACGTGCGGCCCTCGGCGCGCTTCCCGACCCTGGAGATGCGCATCGCCGACGTCTGCACCCATTACGAGGATGGCATCACCGTGGCCGCGGTCTACCTCTGCGTGCTCCACATGCTCTACCGCCTGAAGCGCAACAATCAGCGCTGGCGGCGCTACAACAACATGCTGGTGCAGGAGAACCGCTGGCGCGCCCAGCGCTACGGCTTCGACGAGGGGCTGGTCGATTTCGGTCTGGGCGAGGTGGTGCCTTACGCCGACCTCTTCGAAGAGATCCTCACGCTCACCAAAGAGGACGCCAAGAAGTTCGACTGCGTTGCTGAGATCCGCCACGGCCGCAAGATCCTCAAGCGCGGCACCAGCGCCCACCAGCAGCTGGCGGTCTACCGCAAGGCCACCGAAGCCGGCGCCGAGCCCCAAGAGGCGCTGAAAAAGGTCGTCGACTTCCTCATTAAGGAAACCGTGGCGGGGCTTTAGGGGCGGGGCGCTCAAATTTGAGCTGCCGGACAGCCTCAGGTTTCGATACCTTCGATAGCTTCGACGTGGCCGGTTGCATTCGTACTAGCCCGGTCCCGTAAGT
>CALJXB010000324.1 GCA_937974415.1 uncultured Kiloniellales bacterium | reverse complement strand
ACCGCCCTGAAGCTGCACCTGGATATCGATGAGACCCTCGCCCTGCGCGCCTCCATCATCGAGCACACGACCAAGGTCTACGACCCGGACCTGCTGCTCGTGGACAAGGAACCGCTAGGCCTGCGGGGCGAAGTGGAGCCGGCGCTCAAATACCTGAAAAGCCAGGGCAGGCCCTGCGTGCTCGGCCTGCGCGACGTGATGGACGAGCCGAGCCTGCTCGCCCCGGAATGGGAGCGCAAAGACGCCGTCTCGGCACTCGCGCGCTATTACGACGAGATCTGGGTCTACGGTCTGCCGCAGATCTGCGAGCCGCTCAAGGGCCTGAAACTGCCGGGCAAGGTCAAGCAGGCCATGACCTACACCGGTTATCTGAAACGCCGTTTGCCGAAGACCGGATCCCAGTTGCGCCTGGAAAAGATCCATGAGCCCTATTTGCTGATCACGGTCGGCGGCGGCGGCGACGGCGAGCAGATCATCGACTGGGTTCTGCGGGCCTACGAAGCGGACTCGGAAATCCCCTATCCGGCTCTCCTGGTGCTCGGGCCCTTCATGGGAAGCACCCTGCAAACGGATTTCCAGCGCCGGGCCGCGCGCCTCGGCAACGTCGAAGCGATCACCTTCGACGCCCACATCGAGTCCTTGATGGACCGCGCCCTCGGGGTGGTTTCGATGGGCGGGTACAACACCTTCTGCGAGATCCTGTCGTTCGACAAGCGCGCCGTGATCGTGCCGCGCACCGAACCGCGCATGGAACAATATCTGCGCGCGCGCAGCGCTCATGGCCTCGGCCTGGTCAACATCCTGCTCGACGACGGGGTGCGGGACCCCAAGACCATGGCGACGGCCCTGCGCACCCTGCCGCAGCAGAACCGACCCTCCGAACGGGTGGTGCCCGGCCTGCTGGACGGAACGGAAAACGTCGTCAAGCTGACTCGCCAGTGGCTGAGCCGCCGGCGCCGGCGCTTCGGCGTGCGCGGCGAGCCCGCCAAGGCCGCGCCGGCCGCCCGGCGCGCTTGAACGGCCGGGCCTCACAAGCCCGATCTCAAGCTAGCCTCCCGTGGCGAGCCCGCCTTGGTTTGCAGCCCCGCTCGCCCCCGGATTGCCCTCCGGCTTGCCCTGGTCCGAGGCCCTCTTTAACGTCCCGCTATGACCCGCGCCCCATCATCGTCGGACGGCGCTCGACGCGGCCCAGGCGGCCCGGGCGACGCCGCGTCGGTCGCCATCGTCCTCAAGGGCTATCCGCGGCTGTCCGAGACCTTTATCGCCCAGGAAATCCTCGGCCTGCAAAGGCGCGGCCTCAAGCTCCGGCTCTACAGCCTGCGCCATCCGACCGACCCGGCGCGCCATCCCATCCATGACGAGATTTGCGCCCCCGTGACCTACCTGCCGGAATACCTCCGCCAGGAGCCCTTGCGGGTCGTGCGGGGCTGGCTGGCGGCACGGCGGCGGCCGGGATATGGCGCCGCGCGCCGGCAGTGGCTGCGCGACCTGCGGCGGGATCCGACGCCGAACCGGATCCGCCGCTTCGGCCAAGCTTGCGTTCTGGCGGCGGAGGTGCCGGCCGGCGTCGTTCGCTTGCACGCCCACTTCCTGCACACGCCCGGATCGGTCGCCCGTTACGCGGCCGAGATGACCGGGCTTCCTTGGTCCTGTTCGGCGCACGCCAAGGACATCTGGACCACACCGGCCTGGGAAAAGCGCGAGAAACTGCGGGACCTCGACTGGCTGGTCACCTGTACGGCGGTCGGGCGCGACCATTTGGCCTCGCTCGGCCCCGGCGGCCCCGGCAAGGTCGCGCTGCTCTACCACGGCCTCGACCTGGAGCGTTTCCCGCCGCCCACCGGCCCCCGGCCGCCGCGCGACGGCCGCGACGCCGAGGATCCCGTGGTGCTCCTGTCCGTCGGTCGGGCCGTGGAAAAGAAGGGCTATCCCAACCTTCTGCGGGCCCTGGCCGCTCTGCCGGCGGAGCTGCATTGGCGATTCGTTCATATCGGCGGCGGCGACTTGGCGGCCGCGCTGCGGGCGGAAGCGACACGCCTCGGCCTCGCGGACCGGATCGACTGGTGCGGGGCGCAGCCCCAGGACGTGGTCCTGGCGGCCTACCGGGGCGCCGACATCTTCGCCCTGGCCAGCCGGATCGCCGAAGACGGCGATCGCGACGGTCTGCCCAATGTCCTGATGGAAGCCCAAAGCCAGGAACTGGCGTGCCTCGCCACCAAAATTTCCGCCGTCCCAGAGCTGATCCGCGACGGCGAAACCGGCCTCCTGGTGCCGCCGCAAGATCCCGCGGCCTTGGCCGCGGCGCTGGCCAGATTGATTCGAGATCCCCAGCTGCGCACCCGCCTGGGCAAAGCGGGCGCCGAGGTGGTGCGCCGCGACTTTTCCATGGAGCGGGGCCTCGACCTCTTGGCCGACCGCCTGGCGCCGGCCTATCCGGCGGCGGCCCCGTGAGCGAGACCGCAAGGCGTCCCGGCGGGCGGCGCGGCCCGAGGGCCGGATAGGCGTCATGCGCCTCGCGTTCTATGCCCCCATGAAGCCGCCGGACCATGCCCGCCCGTCCGGCGACCGGCGGATGGCCAATCTACTGATCGAGGCGCTCGCCCTGTCCGGCCAGGCGGTCGAGTTGGCCAGCCGCTTCCGCAGCCGCGACGGCGCCGGCGACCCGCATCGCCAGGCCCGGCTCGCCGACCTGGGCGGTCGCCTGGCGACGCGGATCCTGCGCCGTTACCGGGCCCGCCCGGCCGAACGGCGGCCGCAGGCCTGGTTCACCTATCACCTCTATTACAAGGCGCCGGACTGGCTCGGGCCGGCCGTCTGCCGGGGACTGGATATCCCCTACATCGTGGCCGAAGCCTCGCTCGCGCCCAAGCGTGCCGGCGGCCCCTGGGATCTCGGGCACCGCGCGGCCCTGGCCGCCCTCGAGGCCGCCTCGGCGGTCATCACCCTCAACCCCGTCGACGCGGACTGCCTGCCGGAGAGCTGCCCGGTCCACCCGATCCCGCCGTTCATCGACCCGGCGCCGGGCCGCGCCGCGGCAGCCGAGCGTGACCGGCACCGCACAGCACTCTGC
>CALJXB010000323.1 GCA_937974415.1 uncultured Kiloniellales bacterium | reverse complement strand
CTGATCGCAGATCGGGCAGTCCAGCGGATGGTTGATCAGCAGGAATTCCATGACCCCCTTGCGGGCTTTCTCCACCGTCGGGGTGTCGGTGTGAATGACCATGCCGTCGTTGACCGGCATGGCGCAGGAGGCGATGGGCTTGGGCGCCCTCTCCATTTCCACCAGGCACATGCGGCAGTTGCCGGCGACCGACAGGCGCTCGTGGTAGCAGAAGCGCGGGATCTCCACGCCCGCCAGCTCGCAGGCCTGGAGCACGGTCAGGCCGTTCGGCACCTCGATCTCACGCCCATTGATGGTCAGCTTCGCCATTCGCCTATTCCGCCGCCGCGGCCCTGCGGGCCTCCTTGTAATCCCGGATGCGTTGCTCCAGCTCGGGCCTAAAGTTCCGGATCAGGCCCTGCACCGGCCAGGCCGCCGCATCGCCGAGCGCGCAGATGGTGTGCCCCTCGACCTGATGGGTGACGTCGAGCAAGGTGTCGATCTCGCTCAGCTCCGCCTCGCCCTTCACCATGCGCGTCAGCACCCGGTACATCCAGCCGGTGCCCTCACGGCACGGCGTGCACTGGCCGCAGCTCTCGTGCATGTAGAAGTGGGACAGCCGGGCGATCGCCGCCACGATGTCGGTCGACTTGTCCATCACGATGACCGCCGCGGTGCCGAGCCCGGTGCCCGCCTCGCGCAGGGAATCGAAGTCCATCAGGATGGTGTCGCAGGCCGGCTTGTTGATGCAGTGGACCGAGGAGCCGCCGGGGATCACCGCGAGTAGATTGTCCCAGCCGCCGCGCACCCCGCCGCAATGCTCTTCGATGAGCTGCTTGAGCGGAATGCCCATCTCCTCCTCCACATTGCACGGCTGGTTCACGTGGCCGGAAATGCTGAAGATCTTGGTGCCGGTGTTCTTGGGCCGACCGAGCGAGGTCCACCAGGACACACCGCGGCGCAGGATCTCCGGCACCACGGCGATGGTCTCCACGTTGTTGACCGTGGTCGGGCAGCCGTAGAGGCCGACCGCCGCCGGGAACGGCGGCTTGAGGCGCGGCTGGCCCTTCTTGCCCTCGAGGCTTTCCAGGAGCGCGGTCTCCTCGCCGCAGATGTAGGCGCCGGCGCCTCGGTGCAGGAAGATGTCGTAGTCGTAGCCGGAGCCGCAGGCGTTCTTGCCGATCAGGCCGGCCTCGTAGGCCTCGTCGATCGCTGCCTGCAGATGGACGGCCTCCAGGTAGAACTCGCCGCGGATGTAGATATAGCAGGCGCCGGCGCCCATGGCGAAGCCCGCCACCAGGCAGCCCTCGAGCAGCCGGTGCGGGTCGAAGCGCATGATTTCCCGGTCCTTGCAGGTGCCCGGCTCCGACTCGTCCGCGTTGACCACCAGATAGGACGGCCGCCCGTCGCTCTCCTTCGGCATGAAGGACCACTTGATGCCGGCCGGGAAGCCCGCCCCGCCGCGCCCGCGCAACTCGGATTCCTTCACCAGGTCGATGATGGCGTCGCGCCCGAGGGCGATCTGGTCCTTGGTCTTGTCCCAGACGCCGCGCCTCTGGGCCCCGGCGAGGCGCCAATCGTCCTGGCCGTAGAGGTTGGTGAAGATCCGGTCCTGGTCCTTCAACATCAGTCCGACCCTTCACTTTCAACGGCTTGTCCGCGGTTGTTTCCAGATTGCTCGAGCAATGTGGTGGGCCCGCCCGCCGGGCAGGAGCCCGGCCGCCCGGTCTGGGACCCGCTCGGCACCGGTTTGCCGGCCTCGAGGTCGGCGATCATCTCGGCCATGCGCTCGGGCGTCAGGTCCTCGTAGTAGTCGTCGTTGATCTGCACCATGGGCGCGTTGGCGCAGGCGCCGAGGCACTCCACCTCGACCACGGTGAAGAGGCCATCTTCCGTGGTCTCGCCGAGGCCGATGCCGAGGGTATCAAGACAGGCCCTGGTGATGTCGTCCGACCCACACAGCCAGCAGGGCGTGGTGCGGCAGACCTGGATGAAGTGCCGGCCCACCGGCTTGAGGTTGAACATGCTGTAGAAGCTCGCCACCTCGTGCACCCGAATGGGCGCGAGGGCCAAGAGGTTGGCGACGTACTCGATCGCCTCGCCGGGTAGCCAGCCGCCGTTCTGGCGCTGGGCCAGGTCGAGCAGCGCGATGGTTGCGCTCGCCTTGCGGCCTTCGGGATAGCGCGCCATGACCTTTTCGGCCTCGGCCATGGTCTCGGGCGTGAAGGCGAAATCGCCCGCATCGCCGGGCCTGTGGCTGGTCGCTCTCATCGGTCGATCTCGCCGAACACGACGTCGAGGGAGCCGATCACGGCGACGCTGTCGGCCAGCATGTGGCCGCGGCAGAGAAAGTCCAGAGCCGCCAAGAACGAGAAGCTGGGGGCGCGAATCTTGCACTTGTAGGGCCGGTTCGAGCCATCGGCCACGAGATAGACCGCGAACTCGCCCTTGGGCGCTTCGACCGCCGTATAGGTCTCGCCGGCCGGCACGTGATAACCCTCGGTGTAGAGCTTGAAGTGGTGGATCAGCGCCTCCATGGAGCGCTTCATCTCGCCCCGCTTGGGCGGCGTGATCTTGGTGTTCTGGACGTAGACCGGCCCGCCGGGCATCTTCTCGATGCACTGCTGCATGATCTTGACGCTCTGGCGCATCTCTTCGATGCGCACCAGATAGCGGTCGAAGCAGTCGCCGTTCTTGCCCACCGGGATCTGGAAATCGAGTTCCTCGTAGCACTCGTAGGGCTGCGCCCGGCGCAGGTCCCAGGGTACGCCCGAGGCCCTGAGACAGGGGCCGGAGAAGCCCCAGTCGTAAGCGTCCTCGGCCGAGATTGCCCCGACGTCCACCGTGCGCTGGCGGAAGATGCGGTTGTCGGTCAATAGAGTCTCGAAGTCGTCGACCACCTGGGGAAAGAGCTCGCAGAACTCGGCGATGTCCTCCAGCAGGCCCGCCGGCAGGTCCTGATGGACGCCGCCCGGCCGGAAATAAGCCGCATGAAGACGCGCGCCGCTGGCCCGCTCATAAAACTCCATCAGCTTCTCACGCTGCTCGAAGCCCCACAGGATCGGCGTCATCGCGCCCACGTCGATGGCGAAGGTGGTGATGTTGAGCAGGTGATTGAGAATGCGGCCGATCTCGCTATAGAGCACCCGAATGTATTGGCCGCGCGGCGGCACCTCGATGCCCAGGAGCTTCTCCACGGCGAGCGCGAAGGCGTGCTCCTGGTTCATCGGCGCGACGTAGTCGAGCCGGTCGAAATAGGGCAGAGCCTGAAGATAGGTCTTGTACTCGATCAGCTTCTCGGTGCCCCGGTGCAGCAAGCCGATGTGCGGGTCGGCACGCTCGATCACCTCGCCGTCCATCTCGAGCACCAGACGCAGCACGCCGTGGGCGGCCGGATGCTGGGGACCGAAGTTGAGGGTGAGCGGCTTGATCTGGGTCTCGGCCATCAGCCCCCGCCCTCCTCCGCCGCATCCGCCTCGTCGGCCGCCTTCTCGTCGCCCGGCAGATGCAGCATGCCTTCCCAGGGGCTCATGAAATCGAAACTGCGGAACTCCTGAGTCAGGTTCACCGGCTCGTAGACCACCCGCTTCTGGTCCTCGTCGTAACGCACCTCGACGTAGCCGGTGAGCGGGAAGTCCTTCCTGAGCGGATGGCCCTCGAAGCCGTAGTCGGTCAAGAGGCGCCTGAGGTCCGGGTGGTCGGAAAAGAAGATACCGTACATGTCCCAGGCTTCGCGCTCGAACCAGATGGCCGAATTGAAGACCCCGGTGACCGACGGCACCGGTGTCTCTTCGTCGATCGCCGCTTTCACCCGGATGCGCTGGTTGTGCTTGGGCGACAGCAGGTTGTAGACCACGTCGAAGCGCGGGTCGCGGTCCGGGAAATCCACCCCGGTCAGGTCGACCAGGACCTTGAACTGGCAGTTCTGGTCGTCGCGCAGGAAGGTCAGTGTCTTGACCACGTCCTGCGCCGCGACCCGCAGCATCAGCTCGTCGTACACGACCTCGCTGGCCTCCACCGCCTCCGGCAGGGCCCCAGATATGTGCTCGCCGAGGTCGATAAGGGCCTGGTTCATGTCGCTTCGTCTTCTCGCGGCGCTAGTCTGTCAGCGAATGATGCCGGCGCGTCGCTTGATCTTCCGCTGCAGCTGGAGGATCCCGTAGAGCAACGCTTCGGCGGTCGGCGGGCAGCCTGGCACGTAGATGTCGACCGGGACCACCCGGTCGCAGCCGCGCACGACCGCATAGGAATAGTGATAGTAGCCGCCGCCGTTGGCGCAGGAGCCCATGGAGATGACCCAGCGCGGCTCGGCCATCTGGTCGTAGACCTTGCGCAGGGCCGGCGCCATCTTGTTGGTCAAGGTACCGGCGACGATCATGACGTCCGACTGGCGCGGGCTCGGCCGAAACACCATGCCGAAACGGTCGAGGTCGTAGCGGCTGCAGGCGGTGTGCATCATCTCCACCGCGCAGCAGGCCAGCCCGAAGGTCATGGGCCAGAGCGAGCCGGTCTGGGCCCAGCCCGCCAGCTTGTCGAAATGAGCGACCAGGAAGCCCTTGTCCTGCAGCTGCTGGGTCGCACGGGCCAGAACCGCGTCCTGATCCGCACCCGGCGCGAGGGGCTTTTCCATATCGCCGCTTCCTACTCCCATTCCAACGCACCCTTTCGCCACTCGTAAATGAAGCCAATGGTGAGGATCAGCAGGAAGATGAACATGGTCCAGAAGCCGAACACGCCGATTTCCCCCAGCGAGACGGCCCAGGGAAACAGGAAGGCGACCTCGAGGTCGAAGATAATGAAGAGAATGGCGACCAGATAGAAGCGCACGTCGAACTGGCCGCGGGCGTCGTCGAAGGCCTCGAAACCGCACTCGTAGGACGAGGCCTTTTCCGAATCCGGCCGCTGACGGGCAACCAGGAAGGCGGCCACCACCATGGCGCCCGCCATGGCGATCGCGATCCCGAGGAAGATCAGGATCGGCAGGTATTCCCGCAGCAGGTCCTCCAACGGCCTCCCTCCACCTTCGCGGGCGCGGCGCCAACACGCCGGCTCGCCCCTCATCTCCCCTCATCGCCCCAAGGCACCTCTCGGCGCCCCGGGTCGTAGATTACGTCTTGTTCGCGACGGTGCGCCGGCAGGCTATACGCCATCCGCCCGTCGCGTCAAAGCTTGCAAAATCTTATAGCGCCCGGACGGGAGAAAAAAGGCAGAAACGCGAAGGGGATGTGGCCCGTATTGGGGCCAATCTTCGAACCAGTTTCGAAGCTCGATCTCGAATTATCCGGGTGGCGGCCCGCCGGGGCTAGTCCGCGCCCTCCGCCACCTCGACGTCCGCTCCCAGGCCCGGGATCAGCCATTGGCCGTCCGGCTGGCGGCAGGCCAGGCCGGGATAGACCCGTGAGCCCTCGGGCCCGGACCAGGTCTGCGCGTAGTTGCGACAGGCCCCGTTTTCGTCCGAGGCGGCCCGCGGACCCGGGGTGATGGAAACCCGGATGTCGATCGCGGAACTGGTCCAGTCGGTCTCCTCGCCGGGCGCCGCCGTCTCGAGCGCGTGCTCGAGGGCCCAGCCGAGGCCGGCACGCGCGGCCGGCGGCCATTTCTCCGTGCTCGGCACGATGGCCACGAGCTCGCTGCGCCGGCTGACGCCTTGCGCCCCGTCGATCTCCTCGAACTGGACGTAGTGGCCTATTTCCGGCGCATAATGCCAAACCCGCTGCAGATGCGCGCCATCGGGTTCCGACGCGCCATCACAAACCAACTTACGGGTCTGGAAGACACCGGCCCGCAAGCTGAGCCGTGCCGCGCCATAGTCCCGGCAGCGCCAGCTTTCGTTCAGCTCGCTTCGGCTATCCGGGCGGCTTCTATGCTCGACCATGGTCGTGGCCGACAAAGCCAGCTCCCGGCCGCCCTCCTGCGGCCAGAAGGCCCCCGGCGCGATATCGACGGTGCGTTTGCCGCTGGTCTCGGACGAGACCCAGGAGAGGGGCGGAATCAGGAAATTGTCGTAGGCTACGTATTGACCGTTCTTGTTCGATTCCCAATAGACCCGCGCGCCATCGACCTTGAGTACCTTTCGCACCTCGCCGTCGGCATAGACATAGCGGGTGCCCGCATCGTAGGCCGGGGCCGGCTGGAGGGCCGCCGGGGAGATACCAATCTCGGCCTCGGCCAGACTTTCGGCCTCGGCAACGGCCTGCGCCGGCGGTCCGGCCTCGGCCGACTCCTCGAGGCGCGCCAGAAAGCTCTCGGTAATCCGGCCGTCCACCGGCAATCCGACGACCACCTGATAACGCCGGATGGCGGCCCGCGTTTTGGGGCCCATGGCGCCATCGACCGGGCCGGGCTGGTAGCCGAGACCGGCGAGCTGCGTTTGCACCTTGTCGACCAGCGCGGCGTCGAGCGCGACTTCGTCGCCCGCCCCGGCCGTCACCGGCTCGTCTCCGGCCCCGCTCGCGCCTTCGGCGGCCTCCGCCGTCTCATCGGCGTTGAATGGCCAGACCCCGGACTCCTTCAGGCTGTCATTGAGGTCATTGAGAGACTCGCAGCCCGCCAACAGAAACCCGCAGATCGCCCAGGCCAGCGCCGCCCGAAAGATCGGTACGCCGCCGGGACCCCTGGGACCCATCGAGCGGTGTGAGCCGGTGCCCATGGCTTTGGCCTCTCGTGCTGTCGTCGACCCGCAGGTTCGAACGCGCCTCGATCACGTCTAAGCACTTGAGGTTAATTTTTCGTGCACCTTAACGGGTCTGCGCCGCCCACCGCCGCCCGTCACCGTCAGGCGACCCGGCTCTCCGAGACCCGCCGCAGGGTGCGCTCCTCCGGGAAAATGATGGTGACCGTGGTGCCGGTGCCGACCTCGCTATCGATGAAGAGCTCAGCGCCGTGCAGCTTCACCAGCTTGTCGGCCAAGGCCAAGCCGAGGCCGGAGCCTTCGTACCTCCGGCCGAGCGAGCTATCCCCCTGGCTGAACGGCTGGAGCACTTGGCTGAGGCGCTCGGGATCGATGCCGACCCCGTTGTCCGACACTTGCAGGGTTATGCGGTCCTGGTCGTCCGATTTCGCGCACACTGCAACCCGTCCGCCGACCCGGGTGAACTTGACCGAGTTCAAGAGGAGATTGAGCAAGATCTGCTTGAGGGCTCGCGGATCGGCCTTGAGCTCCGGCAGGTCCTGAGGGATATCGACGCTGAGCTTGAGCCCCGCCGCGCTCGCCTTTTCGCGGACGACCGGCTCCACCGACTGGAAGACATCCGCGACTTCCACCGGCTCCACCAAGAGGGTGAAATCGTCGGCGTCGATCTTGGTGAGCTCCAGGATGTCGTTGATCCGCGCCAGCAGCTCGGTCCCGCTGGTCCGGATGTAGTCGACGTATTCCCCGTACTTTTCGTGGCCCAGGGGGCCCAGGGACTCGCCGTGGAGGAGATCGGAAAAGCCGATCACGGCGTTCAAGGGCGTGCGCAGTTCGTGGCTCATCATGGCTAGGAAATCGGATTTCGCGCGGTTGGCGATCTCTGCGCGCTTCTTGGCCTCGCGCAACTTATGCTCCGCCCGCTCCCGCTCCCGTATCTCGGACTCCAGGGCCTGGTTGGTCTCGCGCAGCTCCGCGGTCCGCCGCGTGACCTCGCGCTCGATGAGGCGGGTTCGGATGTGGGACGAGGCCAGATGTTGCGCCAGCCACAGCGTCACCAGAAACCCGATGGCCAGGACGCCCCAGGCCGCCACCTGCCGGTTGCCCGGAAGCGAGCTATCGGCGGGCTTGGCGACGATGGACCAGTTCTGGCCCGCTATTGTCTGGCGCGTGACCGCGTGGAGCCCATCCCAAACCTCTGCATCGCTGAGCGGCATCGCGGCCCCACTGCGGCGGGAGGCCGGATAGAAAGCCAGCAAACGCGTGCCGGGCTCGGCATTGTCGTCATAAATGTAAACGTCGAGGCCGGCGGCAGCCGCCGGGCCGGGCATGGCCGAGGCGATGAGATCGGGCAGGGCGATCGAGGCCCGGGCGAATCCCAAGAGTTCCTTGTGCCGCTCGTCGAGGGACTGGGGCACGTCGCCGGTGCGATAGACCGGGAGCGCGACCACGACGCCGGGAACGACGCCGGGGACGTTGGGGCCGAACGCTGCGCCCGAGCGGGAGATCGTGACCCTGCCGGAATCGCGGGCGCCAAGCAGGATCTCCAGATCCTCCGCGCGACCGGCCAGATCGATCCCGAGTTGGTCCACATTGCCCTCGAAAGGTTCGACGTAGAACACCGGGAAATGGGCCTGACGCTGCGGGGCGGGCAATACTTCGCCGCCGGCGCTGGCATCCTTGAACTGGAAGCCGAACAGGCCGTCGTCGCGGGCGCGGCCCTCGAAGACCTGGCGATCGTCGGCCGGCACCCAGGGAACCCAGGTGAGCGCGGTCACCCCGGGGAATCGCGGCAGGGTATCGCGGGCGAAGTCGAAGAACTCCCAACGGTCGACGTTCTTGGAGGCGGCGAAGAAGGCGCCGACGGCGTTCACCACTTCCAGGTAGCGCCCAAGGCTCTGGCTGACCGCCTCGGTCAGTTGCACAGCCGAGCCCTCGAAAGATTTTTGGGCCTCGGCCCGATAGAGCCCCTGCACCGTGAAGAAGGCGCCGATCGACAGCGCGCAGCCCAGGCACAGCGCCAGCACCGCGGCCAGCGGCCGCCGGCCGACGGGTCCGGCATCCTGGCGCAACAGCCGCCGCCGCCAGGCATAGAGCAAACGCTGCGCGAAGGGCAGCCCCCTCCGGACCTTCGATATCCAGGGCATTGGCCAGCTCGCGACCTGCATGACGGCTATTGTGGCGCCGGCGCCATTAACATCGCTTTAAGGCAAAGCCCTGAATCCGCTCGAATTCCTGGAAAGCCACGGGATCCGAGAGGCTCGCGAGCCGCCCGTCGCCATTCCGCCCGTGACCCCCGTGCCTCCCAACCCGTGACCCCCGTGACCATTGACAGGCGCGGCCGATAGAACCGAGGCTGCCAAGTCCGGTCGGGTGAGCGAGCGAGCCCCTAGACCCGCCGGATCGTCCGCGATGCCGGTGCGATCCCAAGGACAGCGCGATATGGCGGACGACGCCCGCAAGCCCGAAGCCACGAGCGGCGCAAAGGCGCAAGCGCGCGGCATTGCCGTCATGCTCCTCTGCACCCTCGCGT
>CALJXB010000322.1 GCA_937974415.1 uncultured Kiloniellales bacterium | reverse complement strand
GTGCGGCCGTACCCGGGCTGAAGGGGCCCCGCACTCACGTCAATCCGGCCTTGACCAGACCTTCGATGTAGCGCTCCAGGTGATCCGGGTTCTTGTTGTAATAGACGAACCTTCGCACGAAGTCGGTGGAAAAGTCGGGTTTGCGTTTCAGCAGTTCGTCCCGGGCGGCCCGCGCTTCGTCGAAACGGCCAAGATGGCCCAGCACGGAGCTCAGTGTCGCATAGGCCCAGTGCTGGGCGTTGGGTCGCTGCACCGACAGATGGGCCGATTTGGCCGCCGTCTCGTCGTGTCCCATGACGAGAAGAGCCCAAGCCCGCATTTCGTGAAACGAGGAGATGCGCGGATCGTAGGGACTGAGCCGGATGGCCGTATCGAACTGCGGGACCGCGTCCTCCGGCCGCCCCGCAAAGATCAGTGAAAAGCCGAGGGAGTGATAGGCGTCGGCATAGCTCGGATTGAGGGCAATGGCTGATTCCAGTTCCGCTATCGAGCCGTCGTGATTGCATCTAAGTAAATTGATTCTGCCAAGCACCATGTGGGCCATGGCGTCCTTCTGATCCAGGGCGACCGCCTTTTCAGCCGCTCCTAGGGCCTCGTCCAAGAACCCGCTGGAATTCTCTCCATGACCGGCGATGATGTCCAAGCCCTGGACTAGGGATAACGCCGCATAAGCTCGCGCGAAATCTGGGTCCAACTCGATGGCCCGTCTAAGGTGTCGGAGGGCTTCGGCGTTGCCGGATTTGGTGTCCTGGTACATGTGCCAGAGGCCCCGTTGATACCAGTCCCAGGCGTTCAGGCTTCCCGGCGGCTTGCGCCGAGAGCGTTCCCGCTCGGCGGTGCCGAGTTCGGGCTCGACCGCGGCGGCGACGGCGCGGGTGATCTCGTCCTGCACCGCGAAGATGTCCTCCAGATCCCGGTCGTAGCGTTCCGCCCAGAGGTGTTCGCCGGTTTCCGTCGCGATGAGCTGGGCGGTCACGCGCACCCGCTCGCCAGCCTGCCGTACGCTGCCCTCGACCATGTAGCCGACCCCGAGATCCCGGCCGACCTCTTGCGCCCGCACTGAGCGTCCCTTGTAGGTGAACGAGGAGTTGCGGGCGATCACGCGCAGGGACCGGAAGCGCGACAGCTCGGTGATGATGTCTTCGGTGATACCGTCCGAGACGTAGTCCCGCTGGGGATCGCCGCTCATGTTCGCAAACGGCAGCACGGCGATCGAAGGCCGGTCGAAGACCGGGCGCCCGGCCTCCCGGGGCTGGGAAGCCTCGAGGGTGGCGAGGCTCGCCCGATAGGCCCGGATCGGGTCCGGCAGGCCCTTCACTCTTTGCTCTCCCAAGTCCTCGAAGGCGGTGCCGGTCCGGTTCCGGACCTGCTGGTAAACCGTGTCGGAAACGCAGAGCCCGCCCGTTTCGGCCAAGCCTTCGAGGCGGGCGGCGAGGTTGACGCCATCGCCGTGGATGTCGCCATTCTCGACCAGCACGTCGCCGAGGTTGAGGCCCATGCGGAACAGCATCCGGCGCTCCGGCGCCACGTCACGGTTTCGTTCGGCCAGCAAGGTCTGGATCTCCAGGGCGCAGTGGACGGCCTTTAGCACGCTGGCGAACTCGGCCAGGACGCCGTCGCCCATCAGCTTCACGATGCGGCCGTCATGCTCGGCGATCTTGGGCGCGATGACCGCGTCCAGATGGTCCTTGAGGACCTTCAGGGTGCCGGCCTCGTCGCTCCGCATCAAGCGGCTGTAGCCCGCCACATCGGCGGCCAAGATCGCCGCCAGCCTCCGTGTCGCTGGTTTGCGCTCGCCCATGGCTCATCGCTCGGTCCGGGGACTGGTCCGGTGCTCATGCTAGAGGCTGGGGCAAGGAATTCCCAGCGTCGCGACCGAAGCGGGACTCAGACCAGGGCGAGATCGTTGCTTGGCCGCTCGCCCAGCATGCCTGCGATGGTGTGCAGTGCCCGCTCCACCTCGGCCGCGTTGGCCGACGCCTGAAGGCAGAGGCGAACGGCATGGGGCACCGATCCGCGGCCGACGGCGAAGACCTCCGCCGATCCCACGCCGACGCCCCGGGCGCGGGCTTCGGCGCTGAACATCTCCCGCCGCCAGGGTTCCGGCAGCTCGAGCCAGAGATGGAAGGCCTCCGGCTGGGTGGAGATCTTCTGGCCGGCAAGAATGCGTGCGGCCACCTGCTGGCGCCGGCGGGCCTCGCTGCGTTGCCAGTGGGCCAGGCGCCGAGCCTCGCCCCGCTCGATCAGACGGGCGCCGACTTCCGCCAGGACACCCGGCGCGATCAGGCTGCAAGCGCGCAACGCCGTGGTGATCGGCCGCACCGCTTCCGGCGTGGCCCTCAGGAAGCCCAGGCGCAAGCCCGGGCCGACGAATTTCGACAGGCTGGCGATGTAGACGGTGCGCTCGGGCGCGAGGGCGGCGAGGGGAGGGGGCGCGTCCTCCGGCAGGAAGCCGTACACGTCGTCCTCGACGATGGTGAGGTCGTGGCGGGCGGCGATCGCCACGATTTCCCGGCGGCGCGCCTCGGGCATGATGCTGGTGGTCGGGTTCTGCAGGGTCGGGATGCAGTAGAGCAGTTTGGCGCCGCTGCTGCGGCAAGCCGCGTCGAGGGCGTCGGGTATCAGGCCGTCATCGTCCAGGGCGACGCCATGCACCCGCAGATTCAGATGGGCGGCGATGGTCTTGATGCCGTAGTAGGTCAGCTCCTCGGTGAGGATCGTGGCGCCGGGCCCCGCGAGCGCCATGGCCGCGAGCAGCATGGCGTTCTGGGCCCCGTAGGTGAGCACCACGTCCTCCGCCTCGGCCGGCACGCCGAAGCCGGCCATCCAGTCGGCCGCGGCCGCGCGATGGTGCCGGCGCCCGGGATCCAAGCGATAAGCCATGAGGTCAGCCAGGTCCTCGTCGCGGGCCACCTCGGCGAGGGTCTCCGACAGGGCGGGCAGGGCCTCGGCGAGCGGCGGAAAGTTGTAGGCCCGGTCGATGAAGTTCCGGCCCGCCGCGCGCTCGGTCGGAAGGGTGATCGGGGTGCGCTCGCGCACGTAGGTGCCGCGACCGACCTCGCCGTAGATCAGGCCGCGCCGCTCCGCCTCGGCATAGGCGCGACTCACCGTGCCGACGGTCACTTTCAAGTCCCAGGCAAGATCACGGTGGGTGGGAAGGCGCGTGCCGGGCGACAGGCGGCCCTCGGAGATGTCTGCCGCCAGGGCGTCGGCGATGGCCACATAGCGCGGGCCGCGGCGTTCGTCGAGCGCGGGAAACCATTTTGTCATGGTGACAATATAACAATTGATCGAGACAATATTCAAGATATATTCGCATTGTCTCGATCATTCGAGCAAAGATGTGGTGCAATCTTACGATCTTGGGAGGATCTGATGCATACAATCTCGATCAAGTCCCTCCCGGATCGGTCACAGGCCTTCCCTGGGCCGAGCCGGGCAGATTTCAAGCGCAGGATCACGACCTGGATTTCCAACATCCTCGTCCTGCCGCTCGTCTGGCAGCGACGTTACCTGGAGCGCCAGGCCCTGGCGACCTTCGACGAGCACAGGCTCAAGGACATCGGCCTGACCCGCGAAGACCTGGCCCGCGAAATCGCCAAGCCGTTCTGGCGCGCCTAGGGCGCTCACACTCTAACCTCTGGCGGGAGACCAGCGCCCATGCCTCGGTCCCTGCAGGCACCAAGTTCACCCCCGGCCGGGCCGGTGTCGAAAGGCGCCGGCCCGGCCGCAAGCCAAAACAGTGGCACGCCGCCCGTGGCGATCCTCTCCGTCGCGCTCTTGGCGGTGGTTCTGTGGGGCGCTTCGCCGATCGCCACCAAGCTGGCGGTGGCGGAGCTGGACCCCTTTGCCGTGGGCGCCCTCAGGACCCTGATCGGCGCCGTGCCGGCGGTAGCGATCCTGGCCTTCGGCCGCCTGGCATTCCCGCGCTCCGCCTCCGGCCGGTGGCTGCTCGCGGTCTCCTCGCTCAGCGGTTTCGTCGTGTTTCCCCTCCTGTTCAGCCTGGCCTTGGAACTGACCAGCGGGTCCCACGGCGGCCTGGCGCTCGCCATCCTGCCGATCACCACCGCCTTGATCGCGGCCCTCTTCGAGCGCCGCCTGCCCCCGCGCCGCTGGTGGATCGGCGCTGCCGTGGCGCTGGCCGGGACCGTGCTGTTGGTCGACAACCGCTTCGGCCTGAGCAGCCCGGGCGCGAGCCTGGAGGGCGACCTCTTGGTGCTGCTCTCCTGCCTGGCCGCCTCGGCCGGCTACGTGGCCGGCGGCCGGGCCGCGCGAGAAATAGGGGCGCCTTCGGTCACCTTCTGGGGCTTGGCCTTGGGCGGCGCCATGCTGCTGCCCCTGACCCCATTTCTGATCCCGTCCGGCGCCTTCGGCGGGCTCGGCGCCGGCACTTGGGGGGCCCTCGTCTATCTGGGCCTTGCAATTTCGATCGTCGGCTATCTGGCCTGGTACTGGGCGCTCGCCCGGGGCGACATGAGTCGGGTCGCGCTGATCCAATTCCTCCAGCCCGGTTTCTCGCTGCTCTTCGCGGCGCTGGTGCTGGGCGAAGTCGTCACTTGGCCGCTCGCCGTCGCCGGCGCCGTCATCGTGGCCGGCGTCGCGCTGGCGCAAAGCGGCCGCGCACCAAGAACCGCCTCCACTGCCGCCAAGAATTAACCTGGGGAGAATACCGCTATGACGAGCGAAATTCCGATCTACCAAATCGACGCCTTCGCATCCCGAGTGTTCGCCGGCAATCCGGCCGCCGTGTGCCCGCTTACCGAGTGGCTGGCGGACGATGTGCTGCAAGGCATTGCGGCGGAGAACAACCTGGCGGAGACGGCCTTTCTGATCGCCCGCGACGACGGCGACTACGACCTGCGCTGGTTCACGCCGGCGGTCGAGGTGGATCTCTGCGGCCATGCGACCCTGGCGAGCGCCTATGTCATCGACAAGGAGCTCGAGCCCGGCCGCGCCCACGTTCGCTTTCACTCCATGAGCGGTCCGCTCGAGGTCGCGAGAGAGGGCGAGACCTATTCCTTGGACTTCCCGTCCCAGCCCCCTCTGCCCGTGACACCGGACCTTGCTCAAGCGGTTGCCGAGGCGCTCGGCAGCGAGCCGCTGGAAGTCCACAAGGCGACCAAGTTTCTGGCCTTGCTTCCGGATCAGCAGGCGGTTCTGGCGGCCGAGCCTGACCTCGAGAAGGTGACGGGGCTGCTGGGCGACGGCCTGATCATCACGGCCGCGGGCGACGACTGCGACT
>CALJXB010000321.1 GCA_937974415.1 uncultured Kiloniellales bacterium | reverse complement strand
GTGGGCCGGCAGCAGGTCGAAGCCGCCCGAGGCGTTGTAGGTGAAGGTGATGCGGTCGACGTGCACCGTGAAGGTCTTGTCGTCGATCACGTCGATCGAGAGGATCCGCCGGAACGCCTCGAAGCCGGCGACGCCCGACTGGGGATGGCGCCCGACCTCCCAGGTGAAGACCACGTCCTCGGTGGTGACCGGCGTGCCGTCGCCCCAGGTCGCCTCGGGATGCAGCTGGTAGGTGACGGCGATGCCTTCGCTGCCGTCCTCCAGGGTCTCGGGCACCGCCAAGCCGTTCTCGAGGCTCGGCAGCTCGACGCAGAGCATGCAGATCAGCTGCCAGTCGTGGTCGTAGGCGGTGATCGGCCGCCGCGTCATGGCCAGCACGTAGCTTTTCGCCAGCATGGAATCGATCAACGGGTGCAGGGTCGAGGGATACTGGGTGATGCCGACCTTGAGCTCGCCGGCCGCAACCGGGCCGGGCGTTCCCAGGAGCAAGGCGAGACTGGCGGCGACGATGGCGGCGAGGCTGCGTAGGTGTGGCAACGATCGGAATCCTCCAGGCTGACGGACGGCACGGAATCTAACCGATGAACGCCGCCGTTGCATGCGCGTTTCGAGTCTCACAATATGGGCGGTCGGTCGGCCGTTGGAAGAAGCCGCCGGCCCGGGGGGGACCGCAGGAAGCGCAGGGGACGCAAGGGGGACGCGGGCGTGGTGGCGCAGCAGGAATTCGAGGACACGGAGCGTCCGGACTTCGGCCCGTGGCGGACCCTTGAGCGGGTGCGCGAACGCCGGCCCCTGGTTCACGTGATCACCAGCTTCGTCGCCGCCGACCTCACGGCCAACCTGCTGCTCGCCGCCGGGGCGCGGGTCGTGATGGCGCAGGACAAGGCGGAGGCCGAGGACTTCGTTGCCCTGGCCGACGCGCTCTGTCTCAACCTCGGTATTCTCACCGCGGACCGAGTCGAGCCCATGATCGCGGTCGCCCGCTACGCGGTCGAGCTGGGCCGGCCCTGGGTGCTCGATCCCGTCGGGGTCGGCGCCAGCGCTGAGCGGCGGTCACTGGCCAAGCGGCTCAGCGGCCTGCAGCCGACGGTCATTCGCGGCAACGCCGCGGAGATCCTGGCCATGGCCGAGGACGAGGCGGCGCCGGCCGCCGGCGTCGACAGCCCCATCGATTCGGCCGAAGCCCTGGATGCGGCCCATGACCTCTCCCGCTCGACAGGGGCGCTGGTCGCGGTCTCCGGCTCGGTCGATTACGTGACCGACGCCGTGCGCCTTGCAGCGGTCGCCAACGGCCATCATTTGATGACTAGGGTGACCGGCGTCGGCTGTGCCCTGTCGGCTCTTATGGCGGCCTGCTGCGCGGTGGAAGGCGACGCCCTGAAGGCCGCCAGCCATGGGCTGGCGATTCTCGGCCTGGCGGGCGAACGGGCGGCGGCCGAGGCCTCGGGCCCGGCGAGTTTTCGCGCCGGCCTGATCGACCGGCTCTACGATTTGGACCAGGACAGCCTGGAAGCGGGAGCGCGCATCCAGTGAAACTCTTCGGCCGCCATTCGGTGGGGCGGGACCGGCGGCTCAAGACCGGCCGGCGGTTCGATCCCCTGCTGTACCTGGTCGTCGGCACTGCCGATCTGCGCGCAGGCCGGGATATCGAGGCCGTCGCCGTGGCGGCGGCGCGCGGCGGTGCCAGTCTGGTGCAGCTGCGCGAGAAGGGCGCCTCCCTGCAGCGCACGGTCGAACTGGCGCGGGCCCTCAAGGCCGTCCTGCAGCCGCTCGGCGTGCCGCTCATCATCAACGACCACCCCGAAGCGGTCCTGGCCGCCGATGCGGACGGCCTGCATGTCGGCCAGGAGGACATGCCGGTGCTGTCGGCCCGCATGGCCATCGGCCGCCATCGTATTCTCGGCGCCTCGGCCGCCGACCTGCACGAGGTTCGCGCCATCGACCTCGACGCAGTGGACTACCTGGGGGCCGGGCCGGTCTTCGGGACCGCGACCAAGGCCGATGCCGGCGATGCGATTACCGCAGAGGGGCTGTGGCGCCTCAGGGTGGGCATGAGCCACGATCTTCCCATCATCGGCATCGGGGGCATCACGGCCGGCAACGCGGCGGACTGCGTCAAGGCCGGCGCCGACGGCGTCGCGGTGGTCTCCGCCATCGCCGGGGCGGAGGATCCGGGCAGGGCGGCGCGGGACATCCGCGGCGCGCTCGAGGCGGCGCGTCAGGCGCGCGAATCGGGCGGGGCCTGATCGGGCGCCACGCGGTGGGCTGACCCGCGGGCGGGCAGGGGGAGCGCAGGGGATGCGGTATTTCCGGATCTACTCGGACGAGGACGGACAGTCCCATTTTAAGGAAATGGAGCTGCGGTTCGCCCCCAAGGTGCTGTCGCTCACGGTGCCGGCGCTCATGGCCTCGGAGCCGCAGGAGGCGAGTCAGCTCTTGTTCGTACGTTTCCCGCCGGGCTGGTCTACGGAATGGCACCCGGCGCCGGCTTACCAGTACGTCTGCGTACTGTCCGGCGAGGCGGAGCTGACCGTCGGCGACGGCGACACGCGGCGCTTCGCCGGCGGCGATATCCTCCATCTTCAGGACATCACGGGCGATGGTCATACGACCCGGGTTGTCGGTGACGAGGAGTTGCTGATCGCCGTGGTGCAGCAGGCGTGACCTGCGGCCGGGCCGGGCCCGTCGGGCCGTGATTCTGCGAAGCTCGCGGCGACTTCAAGGGGTGGTGAGGAGTCCTTTGATTTTCTTTCGATGACCATATGTTTAATATACGGGAAACCAGTGGCTTGTATGGTTTTCCGGGTGGGCCGTGTGAGCAGACGGCCAGGTCCTTTCCCTCGTCGTTCTGACTCGCCGGCCATGGGACGTCGAGCCCTGCTCTGGCGTCCGCACTCAGTTTGGAGCCGCCGTGCCGAACGATGTCGCCGATCAACGCACCAGCCGCCTGCCGCGCTTTCTCGGGCGCAAGGCGAGCCGACCGGTGCGCGTGCTGTGCATCGATGGCGGCGGTATCCGCGGCATCCTGGCCACCATGGTGCTGGCCGAACTGGAGCGGCGGACCGACAAGCCGATCGCCGACATGTTCGATCTCATCGCCGGCACCTCGACGGGGAGCCTGGTCGCGCTGGGCCTGACGGTGCCGGGCGACGACGGCCGGCCGCGCTTCACTGCGCGCCAAGTGATGAAGCTCTACGAGGTGTTCGGCCCCAAGGTGTTCTCCCGCTCGGTGTGGCATCAGATCCGTGCCGTCGGCAACCTGGCCGACGGCAAGTATCCGGCGGCCGGCCTGGAGAACATGCTGAGCGAGCTGTTCGGCGGCGCCCGGCTGAAGGATTCTCTGGTCGACGTGCTGGTGCCCAGCTACGAGATCGAGCGCCGCATCCCCTACTTCTTCAAGTCCTGGCGCGCCCTCGAAAACGAGAGCTACGACTTCGCCATGGCCCAGGTGGTGCGTGCCGGCACCGCCGCGCCGACCTACTTCGAGCCGGCCCACATCCCGGCCGACGGCGACGACTATTACGCCCTCGTCGATGGTGCGGTGGTGGCCTACAACCCAGGCCTTTGCGCCTATGTGGAAGCGCGCCAGCTTTACCCCGATGCCAAGGACTTCCTCGTGGTCTCCCTGGGGACCGGCCAGCTCACCCGGCGTCTGCCCTACGACGACGCGAAGGACTGGGGGGCGGCCCGCTGGGCCGAGCCGATTTTCTCGATCATGTGCGATTCCTCGGCGTCGGCGGTGGATTATCAGCTCGAGCAGCTTTTGCCCCGCGGCTCCCACGGCCTGCGACGCTACTACCGCTTTCAGGTGCGCCTCGACACCGGCAACGACGACATGGACGACGCCAGCGGCACCAATCTCCGGGTCCTCAAGCTGTTGGGCGAGGACATGCTGCTGCGCAACCGCAGCCGCCTGCGCACCCTGTCGCAGCACCTGGTGGAATACGCCGAACTGAGCTAAAGCGGCTCCCGAACGAGCGAGAAGGAGGCCCGCGGCCATGACCGATCTGGTCCTGCTGTCGCGCGACGGCGATATCGCCACCGTCGCGCTCAATCGCGGCGAGCGCATGAATGCCTTCAACCTGGCCATGTGGGACGCGCTCGAGGAGGTCATGGCTGAGGTCAACGGCGACGCGGGCCTGCGCTGCGTCGTGCTGCGCGGGGCCGGCGAGGCGCCCTTCGGGGCCGGCGCCGACATCGCCGAGTTCGAGACCGTGCGCGCCGATGCCGCCCAGGCCCGCGCCTATGCCCGGCGGCTCGACGCGGCCATGGAGGCGGTGGCCGACTGTCCCTGGCCGAGCCTGGCGATGATCCGCGGCGCCTGCGTCGGAGGCGGGCTGGAGCTGGCGCTCAACTGCGATCTCAGGGTCTGCGGCGAGGGCGCGCGCTTCGGCATCCCCATCAACCGCATCGGACACTGCCTGCCGATGCCTGCCATGCGGGCCCTGGTGGAGCTGGTCGGTCGCTCTGTCGCTCTTGAGATTTTACTAGAGGGACGAGTTGTAACTGCTGGAGATGCAAAGGATATAGGTTTGGTAAACCGGGTGGTGGCCGACGCCGAACTGGCGGCCGAGGCCGAGGCCATGGCGGGGCGCATCGCCCGCGGCGCGCCGCTTGCTGCCCGCGGCCACAAGCGCCTCGCGCGCCGGGCGGTAGACCCCCGGCCGCTCACCGAGGCGGACTTGGCGGCGGCCTTCGAGGTCTGCGACAGCGCCGACTACCGGGAAGGCGTGCGCGCCTTTCTCGCCAAGGAAAAGCCGGTCTTCAAAGGCGAGTGATTGTTCGGTCGCGCCCCCTAATTGGTGAGTGGGATAGGCGGGGGCCGGCTTGACGGATCGTTATTTTCATTGTAGAACAAAACACGAACAATAAAGAAAACGATAGACCGCGTCCGAGATGGACCGCCCGGTTTGCAAGGGAGATCAGAGACGTGCCGACAGCGCAAAGCGGGCGCGGGACGACGCGCCCCAAGGCCACCCTCACGGAACTGCGCGCGCGCATCCGCGCTCTTGAACGAGGCTGGGAGCGGGGCCAGGCTCCGCACGACCCCGCCTGGTCCGATCCCGTGGCCCCGGGGACCGTGCCTCCGGGAATCATGCCGCTCGGCGTGCCGGCGATCGACAGCCATCTGCCGGACGGCGGCCTCAGGCTGGCGGGCCTGCACGAGATCGCCGGCCTGCGCGAGGAGTGGGACGACGCCGTGGTCGCCAGCTTCTGCCTGGCCCTGCTGGGGCGCTTGGCCGAGACCGGACCCATACTCTGGGCGGCCCGACGACCCGATCTCTACGGCCCCGGCGTGGCTGGCCTGATGGGGCCGGATGTCGATTCCGCGCCGACCGAAGGGGCCGGCGGGTTTTCTCCCGGCCGGCTGATCCTGGTGCGCGCCCGCCGCGACGCCGAGGTGCTGTGGGCCCTGGAGGAGGGCCTGCGCGCGCCGGTCGCCCAGCATGGTGGTGTCGTACTGAGCGCGGTGGTGGGCGAGGTCGGCGAGCCGGGCGACACCGCCCTGCGGCGCCTGCAGCTCGCGGCCGAAGCCGCCGGGCGGCCCTGCTTCGTGCTGTGCCGGCGGCTCTTCGCCGGGGGTGTCGGAACGACCGCCTCGGCGACGGCTGTGGCGCTCACCCGCTGGCGGGTCGGGGCCCTGCCTTCGATGGGGCCTTCGGTGGGCCCCTCTGCGGAAACGGAATTGCCAGGCCGGCCGCGCTGGCGGCTCGACTTGCTGCGCTGCCGGGGGGCGGCGCCTGGAAGCTTCACGGTGGAGTGGGACGATGCGACGGGTGATTTCGCTCTGGCTGCCCCGGTTCGCGACCGACCGGTGGCACAGGAAACGGCGGCGCGCCGGCGGGCCGGCTAACCCAGCCGCCGGTTCGCAGCGGCCGCTGGCCCCCGCTCGGCCTCTGGCCCTTGTCGCGCGGGACGGCGCGCGCAGGGTGCTGGCCGCCGTCGACGAGGCCGCGGCCCTGGCGGGCCTGGCGCCCGGCATGCCACTGGCCGGCGCCCACGCCCTGGCGCCCGATCTCGAGACGGCGCCCCACGACCCCCAAGGCGACGCCGCGGCCCTGGCCCGCCTCGCCGTCTGGTGCGAGGGCTACAGTCCCTGGACCGCGTCCGACGGCCTCGAGCTCGGCGGGGCGGCCGGCCTGCGGCTCGACGTCACCGGCTGCGCCCACCTCTTCGGCGGCGAGCGGGCCTTGCTTGCCGACCTGGAAGCCTGGCTGGGGGGCCGCGGTTTCGCCGCCCGCGCGGCCCTGGCGGAGACCCTCGGCGGCGCCTGGGCGCTGGCTCGCTTCGGTCCTGCCGCGAGTCCAGGCGGCGATCCGACCGCCGGAGATGGTGCCGGGCGCCTGGTGCCGCCGGGCGGCTTGCGCGCCGCCCTGGCGCCTTTGCCGCCAGCGGCCCTGCGTCTGCCGGCGGAGACTTGCGAGCTGTTGGCCCGCCTCGGGCTGCGGCGCATCGGCGACCTGCTCGAGCTGCCGCCGGCGGTCTTGGCCCCCCGCTTCGGCCCGCTGTTGGCCCGCCGTCTGGGCCAGGCCCTCGGCACCGAGGCCGAGCCGCTGGCGCCCGGCGCGCCGCCGCCGCCGCCCGAGGTGCGCCGCAGCTTCGCCGAGCCCATCGCCACGCCGGAGGATCTCGCGCGGGCGCTCGCAAGCCTGAGCGCGAATCTTTGCGAGCGCCTGGAGGCCGCGGGGCTGGGCGCGCGGCGCCTGGTGCTCACGGCCCTGCGGGTGGACGGCGGCCGGCAAGGCCTCAGCCTCGGCACCAGCCGCCCGCGCCGCGACCCGGACCATCTGGCCTCTCTCTTCCGGGACCGGCTGGAGCGCCTCGACCCCGGCTTCGGCATCGAGGCCATGACGCTCCGTGCGGCCTCTGTAGAGCCGCTCGATCTCTGTCAGAAGAATATTTTAAGTGAGTATGTTAGCGGCGATAGCGAAAGTAAAATATCAGATCTGATCGACCGCCTGACGAGCCGCCTCGGCGCGGGGGCCGTCTATGGGTTGGTCCCCTGCGCGAGCCACCTGCCGGAACGGGCGGCGGCGGCCGGCCGGGCGCTCGAGGCTCTCGAGGCTTTCGGGGCGCCGCAGTCTTGCCGGCCATCCTGGCGGCGCGGCCAGCCCCGGCCGCTGCGCCTCTTCGATCCGCCCCAGCCGGTCGAGGCCCTGGCCCTGTTGCCCGATCATCCGCCCGAGCGCTTCCGCTGGCGGCGGTTGCAGCACCGGGTGGTCCGAGCCGAGGGGCCGGAGCGGCTGGTCGGCGAGTGGTGGGGCGATGCCGACACGCCGGCAAAGTCCGGCATGGTTCCCGAGCCGGAAACCCGCGACTACTTCCGGGTCGAGGACGAGGACGGCCGGCGCTACTGGCTGTTCCGCCAAGTCTGCGATGGGGCCGGCGACTGGTTTCTGCACGGCCTCTTCGCGTGAGCCTCTCATGACCGGTCCTGCCGACACGCCGCCCCCCGCCCCATCCTCCGCCTATGCCGAGCTGCAGGTGATCAGCAACTACAGCTTCCTGCGCGGCGCCTCGCACCCGGACGAGCTGGTGATCGCCGCCAAGGCGCTGGGCCTGGCCGCCCTCGGGATTGCCGACCGCAACTCCCTGGCCGGCGCGGTGCGCGCCCACGTGGCCGCCAAGGAGGCGGGCCTGCGCCTCGTGGTCGGCGCCCGCCTGATACCCCGCGACGGGCCGGAGGTCTTGTGTTTCCCCTGCGACCGGGCCGCCTACGGCCGGCTCTGCCGCCTGCTCACCCTCGGCAAGCGCCGGGTCGAGAAGGGGGCCTGCGACTTTTCCTTCGTGGAGCTGCTGGACCACGGCGCCGGCCAGGTCTTCGTCGTCCTGCCGCCCGAGCCTTTGCGGGTCGATCATCCGCAGACGTCCTATCCCGATGCGGCTTTCCGGTCTCAGCTCGCGCGCCTCGTGGCGGCCTGTCCCGGCGCCTGCTACCTGGCGGCCCAGCAGCTCTATCGGGGCGACGACGCGCGCCGCCTGTCGGCGCTAGCCGCGCTCGCCGAGGAAAGCGGCGCCCCCCTGGTGGCGACCAACGACGTCCGCATGCACGGGCCCCAGCGCAAGGTGCTGCTCGACGTGGTCACCTGCATTCGCGAGGGCTGTACCATCGACGAGGCCGGGTTCCGCCTCGCCGCCAACGCCGAGTGCCACCTGAAGTCGCCCCAGGCCATGGCGCACCTGTTCCGCGGCCACCCGGAGGCGCTCGCCCGCACTTTGGAGATCGCCGAACGCTGCCGCTTCTCTCTCGACGAGCTCAGCTACGAGTACCCCGACGAGGTCACCGAGGAGGGCCGCACGCCGCAACAGGAGCTCGCCCGTCTCACCTGGCGCGGCGCGGGCGAGCGCTATCCCGGCGGCCTGCCGGCAGGCGTCAAGGCGACCCTCGAGCACGAGCTGGCGCT
>CALJXB010000320.1 GCA_937974415.1 uncultured Kiloniellales bacterium | reverse complement strand
TCATGCTCGGAGTGTCCTTGATCTTGCAGCCACGTAGCGATGGTGTCGCGGCAAGCGTGATAAGTCCAATCGGAGACACCTGAGAGTTCCCGGACTTTCTTCTGCAAGGGTGATCCTGGATGCATGGGTTTCCCATGATGACGGCCTGGGAATACGAGGTCCGGATCAGCCTCTGGAATATTTTCGATGATCTGCTGAGCGAGCTTTGGCAGCGGCACGACGTAAACACGTTCTTGCTTGCGCGTCTTTCTCGTTTTGGTTCGCTCATTCGGTATTGTCCACAAAGTCGGCTTCTCCGCGTCGTCAAATTCGGCACGTCGCATACCCGCCAGCTCGTTCTTACGCACTCCCAGCAGGAGGGTAAGTTTGACGTAGCCCTCCTCAATGGGGCTTAGCTTTCCAGCCACCCTCCAAATGGCCGCGACTTCGCTGTTGGAATAGTGACGGTCCCGTTTGCGCTGCTCGAAGTCGATCTCGACACCCTCGATAATCGACGATTCAATGATGTCGCGTTTGGCTGCCCATCGAAATAACTTGCGCAACCAGGAGAGCGTACGCGCCGCCTTGTAAACGTGACCCTCGGCGATAAAGCCATCGAGCAGGTCGTAGACTTCCGCCTTGGTAATGCTCTCAACTGGCCTATCCAGCCAATCGGCACAGTTTGTCTTCAGCGTGCGTTCGGTTTCCTTCCAAGTCCGCTGTCGGGGCATCGCGTACATTCTGACAAAGCCATCGATCACGTCGCCTAAGGTCTGGTACTTGGGTCTTGGCGGTGGTCCGGCCTTCTTAGCGATTTGTTTCTCGGCGGCAGGGTCATTGCCGGCGCTTGCTGCCGAAAAGACATCGCCAGCTAACGCTCGCGCGTCCTTGCAGCTAAGCGCCGGATACCGGGGCTCAAGCGTCATTCGCCGCAGCTTGCCCTTAGCCGGCCCAGCCTGGACTCGGTAGAAGCAGCACCAGCTCTTCACGCCTCGCGATGTGACACGCAGAGCGAAGCCGGGAAGTGCCGTATCAAAGTAATCTACCTTACCGCTGGAATGTGGCTTGATGGCCTTCACCACTCGGTCTTTGCTGAGGTCCTTATGGGGCACCTGATTTCCGGTCAGAAGGTCTATTGCAGGTGTTGGGGTAACACTGGGGTAACACAAATTCGTGCTAATGGCTGTTATCGCCTGTTAGGCAATGATAATATAAATAGCATAGATTTCAACATAATAAGCAGAAGCCGCCCACCCCGATGTTATCGGGTGATACGCGGTGATTAGCGTTCTAGTCTGACTACGGATCAGGAGGTTGGGAGTTCGAATCTTCCCGGGCGCGCCATGATTTTCAATTGCTTACCAGAACTGCGACGCCACGCCGACTAGGAGTGGTCATAGATTGGTCACACGTCTTTGCCCGCAAGGCGCCAGTCGAATATTGTCGTGTGTTGTCGCGTAACGTCGTGTTCACGCCCGCATGGCGGCTTGTGAATTGGTCATCCAGCTCTTGAATGGCTGATCTTCCCCGGCTCTGACGGCTATGTGCTCAAGACCGGACGTTGGCGCTCTGCGACCTGAACGGCAATTCGTGACCCATAGGCGTCATTCGACCGACACCGGGACCAACGGCGGGAATCGGTCACAAACGGTCATTGGCCGGAGCCTAGCGGAATGACCGCTTGCGGATCAGAAAGCAGTCGTTGGACCAACATGCATCGTACTTCCGTAGTTGACCCTACCGCGACCAATTACGACTCGCGGCATCCATCTGAATTCATTAGATCCGGCCGACTGCTAGAAGGCCTTCATCATCGCGCGGCTCGGCGGTGATGACTTCAACGCCGGTATCCTGATAGCTAGCGAGGACATCTGGTGCATCGCTATCGGTGATCAGGATGTCGACGGCGCTAACAGGAAGGGCGGTGATCCGGTCGCGCTGGTTTAGCTTTCGCGCCGTCGCTAGAACAACGGTCCTCGACGCTCGATCGCTCATCAGGCGCGCCAGGGTCGCATCGGTTTCGTAGGAGTAGGTCAAGCCGAACTCGGGGTCGAAGCCTTCCGCTGCAATGAATGCGGTGTCGGCATTGAAGGCGTCGAGCATGCGTTCGGCAAAGGCGCCCGACGTGCCGAGGGTCCGGTGCCGGAGATGGCCGCCGAGAAGATAGGTGGAGACCGTCGGGCATTCGGAAAGGAAGGTCGCGACGTTGACCCCTGGGGTCACGACCATGAGCTTGACCCGTTGCGCTGCAATTTCACGGGCCAAGGCGAGAATTGTCGAGCCGTCGTTCATGAACAAGGTGGAATCCGGCTCTATGAGGCCGGCAGCGTGAACCGCGATCGTGCGTTTGGCCTCTGGGTCTACCTCTTCGCGCAGGGCGAAATCCTGATCCGCGCCGCGGGGCGCCGTGATAACGGCCCCGCCATGTGTCCGGCGCATATGGCCTTCGTCCTCGAGCAGGCTCAGGTCGCGGCGGATCGTGGCAACCGAGACGCCCAGACGCTTTGATAGAGCTTCAACCGAGACCGCCCCCTTCGACGTCAACTCGCCTTGGATCGCTAGCCGTCGGGCGGCGGGATTATGAATGCGGTCTGTCATAGCCAGGGCCAAAAATAGAGGTAGCCATAGTTAGGCGAGAAAGCAATCAAAAACAATCAAAAAATGATTGATTGTGGTTGTTTTCGATCGTAATATCCTGGCGGGCTTGATTGAAATTCGTCGTTGGGCCGAGCAGCAATAGCGCGGCCAAGCAAAATTCAGGGAGGTGTCATGCTAAGAACGATCAGCAACGCGATCGCCGGCCTGGCGGTCGCGGGTCTGCTTGCCGTCGCGGGGCAACCGCAGGCGGCGAAAGCCGACGTTCCGGAGTCCAAAGACCCCATCAAGCTGGTGATCATGGGATACTCCGGCGACAACATCATCATGTACATCTATGGCGGTCTCATCGAAGAGCTGGGATACAGCGTGGAATACACGCCGGCAGACTATCTCGGCCAATTTGCCGGTCTGAAGGCAGGCGATCTGCACATCGGATCGCCGGGATGGGACACCACCGCGAAGGCTGCCATGGCAGATGCCTGGGACAGTGGCGACGTCCTCAACATGGGCAACATGGGAATCGCCGTGAACGAGGACTGGTGGTACCCGCTCTATGTGAAAGAGGTGTGCCCCGGCCTGCCGGATTGGAAGGCGCTGCAGGAGCCTGATTGCGCCGAGGCTCTGTCCGTGGCGGAGACCTCGCCTAAGGGCCGTTTCCTGAGCGGACCGATCGAGTGGGGCGGCCACGACGCGGAACGGGTCGAATCCTTGGATCTGCCCTTTGAGGTCATCCACGCCGGCAGCGACGGTGCCTTGACGGCCGAATTCGTTGCCTCGATCAAGCGCAAGCAGCCGATCGTCGGCTGGACTTGGGAGCCGTTTTGGCTTCCAGCCTTGTATGAGGGCGAGTTCGTCGAATGGCCGGAATACGATGACGCCTGCTATGAGGACCCATCCTGGGGCCCCAATGCGAACATGGCCTTCGATTGCGGGCGACCGCGAGGGCACATGTGGAAGAGCGCTTGGGCAGGGGGTGAGTCAATTTGGCCCAAAGCTTATGACGTCTGGCGCAAGTTCGAACTGAACGCCAAGGAAATGGGCGACATGGTTTACAAGAGCGACGTTGACGGCGTCCCCACCCAGGAGGTGGCAAAGCAATGGATCGCCGACAATGAGAGCAGATGGAAGACCTGGGTCGAGTAAGCTAGTTTAGCGACGACAACGAGGCATCGGGGGTGGCGGCTGGTTCGTTCTGTGCTGGCCGTCACTCTTGCTTGCCCATTGGGAGGGCAAACACACCGAGATGCTGGGGTGTTTCCCGGTACGCCCGGCCGACCATGACTTCAATTGCTGTTGCGTATGTACCCGTCTTCGCTCGTCTAAGGCCAAGCCTCGTGTTGCTCCTGCTTGCGGTCATTTTGACCGTTTTGCTGACGGTGCTCGGCGAGGCGCTGCCCTGGGCGGCGGTATACCCAGAGTCCTGGGAAGTCCGCGTCGACACGGCCATAAGCCTGGCAATGAAGTGGCTGATCAACGACGCCGACTTCGGCCTGTTCACCTTCAAACAAATGACCAGAGCGCTCGGCACCTTGCTTAACGCGCCAACCCTGTTTCTCAAGGGCCTTCTGGTCACGGGTTTCACCATCGAGGGCGAAGGGGAGACGGCACTACGGATTCCGCCGCTATCATGGGTCGCGGTGATCGCCATTTTCGTCTCCATGGGCGTGGCGCTGAAGGACAAGCGCCTCACGCTCTTCATTGCCGCCTCGTTTCTTTACGTCGCTTTCCTGGGCTTGTGGGAAAGCACCATGCTGACATTCGCGTCGATCATCGTCGCCGTGGTCATCGGCATTGTCGTGGGTGTGCTGCTCGGCGTGGCCGCGCACCGTTGGATAATCGTCGATCGGATTTTGACGCCGATATTCGACTTCATGCAGACAATGCCGGTGTTCGCTTATCTGGTTCCGGCCCTCATGTTGTTCGGCTACGGTCCCGCGGCGGCGCTGGTGGTCACTTTGATCTACGCCATGCCGCCCATGGCACGGGTGACCAAGGTCGCTTTGTCCCAGGTCAGCGAGGAGGTCGTCGAGTTCGGCCGGATGGCAGGCTGTTCTCGCTTGCAGTTGACGTGGCAAGTCATGGTGCCGTCGATCCGGCCGCACCTGATGGTCGGCGTCAACCAGGTCATCATGCTGGCTCTCAACATGGTCATCATCGCCTCGATGATTGGCGCCGGAGGACTCGGGTTCGACGTCTGGCAATCGCTGAAAGCCCTGCGGATCGGCCAAGGTGCCGAAGCCGGAATTGCGATCACGCTGGTTGCCATCGTACTCGACAGAGTAAGTCAGCGCTTTGCGGCCCGTGGGCCCACCTATCAGACGCGTTATCAGGCTTTCCATGTTCGCCATAGAGCCTTGATCCTGGCTCTAGTGATCGCGGTCTTCACGACGCTCGCCGGCATTTGGTATTCGCCGTTTGCCGCCGTACCAGCGGACTGGACTGTCACGACGGGCCGCTTCTGGGACTCGATCATCGATTGGGTGAACATCAACCTTTATGTTTACATTGGCGCTGTCCGAGACGCCTTCTTCATTTATCTCCTTAAGCCCTTCAAGAATTTCATGCTGTCGCTGTCGTGGCTGGGTGTGGTGCTCACCATCGCCGCACTCGGATTTCATTTGGGCGGACTGAGACTCGCCCTGGTGACCGGTTCGCTGATTGCCTTCATCGCCGTGGTGGGTTTGTGGGAGAAGGCTATGATCTCGGCTTACTTGGTCGGGATTTGCGTATTTCTCGCGTGTCTCATCGGCATACCGATCGGCGTTCTGGCAGCTCGAAACGATCGGGTGCACAAGGTGGTTCAGGTCATTATCGACACATTGCAAACCCTGCCCGCGTTCGTCTATCTCATCCCTGTGATCATGCTCTTCAGCGTCGGTGACTTCTCCGCCATGGTTGCCGTGGTGCTCTATGCCATCGTTCCAGCCATTCGTTATACCGATCATGGGATTCGCCAGGTCCCCGCTCATGTTGTCGAGGCGGCCCGCTCCGTCGGATGCACGCGTGGACAGCTGCTGAAGTTGGTCGAGTTTCCCTTGGCGCTGCCGGACATCATGCTCGGCGTCAACCAGACCCTGATGATGGGCCTCAGCATGCTTGTCATTACCGCCCTGGTTGGTACGCGAGATCTGGGTCAGGAAACCCTAATCGCCCTCTCGCAGGTAGACCCGGGCCGGGGCCTCACGGCCGGCATCTGCGTTGCCTTTATCGCCATTACCGCCGATCGCTTGATCAATGCCTGGGCAGAGCGGCGAAGGAAGGAGCTTGGGTTGGATGTCGTCACAAGGGCCTAGCAAGGGCGCACCACGGCGGGTCTCTGCGCCACGGGTTGCCGTCATTGGCGGCGGCGCGACCGGTTGCGCTGTGGCGCGCGATCTCCTGTTGCGCGGCTTTCGCGTAACCTTGATCGAGTTCGGAGACCTGGGTTCCGGCACGAGCAGCCGCTTCCACGGCATGCTGCAGAGCGGCGGACGATATGCGGTCAGCGATACGGACTATGCCGCCGAGTGCATGCGCGAGCGACAGATCGTGGCTGGCCTCGTGCCTCATGTGGTCGAGCCGACCGGCGGTCTTTTCGTCTCCCTGCAAGAGGATCCCCCCGCCTTCGCCGATGAATTCCGTGCGAGCTGTGAAGCGGCGGAGATTCCTGTCGAAGAACTGGACCCCGAAACTGTGAGGCGGGACGAGCCCCACCTCTCACCAACAATCCGGCGCGCTTTCGCGGTGCCCGATGCGACCATAAATCCCTGGGGGCTAGTCACTGCGCTCTGCGACGATGCACGCGCGCTCGGTGGCGAAATCCTGACCCGCCATCAGGTAACGGGCTTTGAACTAGCTGGCGGGCGGATTCGCGCGGTCCGGGTAGCGGGAGGCGGCAGCGAGCGGACCCTCGAGGCGGATTGCGTTGTCAACGCCGCCGGGCCGTGGGCGGCGCGTGTTGCGTTTTTGGCGGATCAAACAGTCGATCTCGAGCTCACCAAGGGGTCGATCCTAGTGTTCGCTCACCGCTTCGTTTCTAAGGCGATCAATCGTTGCCGCCCCTCGACCAGCCACGACATCATGGTGCCGACCGGCACGGTGAGCCTCTTCGGTACCACCTCGGAGGTAGTCGACGACCCGGACACCACGAGAGTGAATCCGGAAGAAATCCAATCGTTGTTGGAGGGCGGCGAAGCAATGATCCCGGGCCTTAGGTCGTATAGAGCCTTCCGCGCCTGGGCCGGCGTACGCCCTCTCCTCAAACCAGCGGACTGGTCCCAGGGGAAACCGCTACCGAGACGTCACAAGGTGATCAACCACGCTCCGTTGGGATTGTCGGGGTTTTTTACCGTGTGCGGCGGATCCCTAACGACGCATCGGGCCATGGCTGAAGATCTGGGCAACCAGGTCTGCCACCACTTCCGGGCCATTGCCCCCTGCCGCACGGCTACAACGCCCTTGGCAAGCCATCGAAACACATCCCATTGGCGTCCGGCCGAGAGTTTCGAGTCCATTGAGGCCGAGAACCGGCGAGACTCCGGAATATGCGAATGCGAATCCGTCAGCCAGTCGGACCTGGACGCTCTCATATCGGAGGGTGGCTACGGGCTTCATGACCTGCGCCGCCGCTTGCGGATTGGCTTCGGGCCCTGTCAGGGCACTTTTTGCGCGGGGCGCGTCGCCGGGTTGCTGGCGGAGGCTGATCCAGGTTTTCCTGCCGAAGAGGCGCTTGCTCGTTTCTGGAGCGAGCGGCTCAAAGGGATGACCCGAACGGCCTGGGGCGATCAGGCGCGCCAAGTGCTCCTGAGCGATCTTGTATTTCGCGAAGTAATGGGCCTTCGCCTGCGCCCCGAGATCCTCCCGAGCGAGGACCGGCGATGAAAACCGATGCGCTGATCCTCGGCAGCGAACTCGACGGTCTTGTTGCCGCACTGCGTTTGCTCGAACAGGGAAAAAGCGTTCGACTCATCGCGACCGGTGGCAGCTCGCTTCACTATGCGCCCGACGGCCTCCATCTGCTCGGCTATGAGCCGGGGACTGGCGGAGCCGTGGTCCAGAATCCCTATGAGGCGGTTGATGCCCTTCCTGAGCGCCACCCGTACCGCCTGTTGGGCAAAGCCCGTGTCCGGGCTGCCGTGGATGGGTTCTTTGAGAGGCGCCAGGAACTGGGCATCGAGCTTAGCTCGAACGGCAGAAACATGCTCGCTGTGTCATTGGCCGGCCAGGCCGTTCCCGTGTTTGCCACAGGCCTTCATCAGGCAATCTTTGCGGATCTGGAAGGCGGCGCCGTCGCGGTCTTTTGTTATGACGGACACAGGGACTTTCCCTCGGGCATCACGATTGCCGAGTTGCGGCGGCGACAGATTGACGCCCACCTGTTGCGGCTCGAGGATCCCTGCGGCAGCCCGGATAGCATGCGTCTTGCCAGGTTCTTTGATTCACATGACGACACCACCGCCTACTTCCGATCCATCCGTGACCGCCTGCCCGAGAACAGCACATGCGCACTCTTCCCGGCTATTCTGGGTCTTGACCGACACGGTGAGATTATGGCGGCAGCCGAACAGGCTCTCGGCCTGCCTTGCCGCGAGCTTCCTACGCTTCCGCCAAGCATTCCGGGGATGCGGCTGGACCGCTGCCTTACCAAGCGAATTCAAAAGCTAGGCGCGCTGCTGCACTTGGGTGCACAAGCCATCGGGGCGCCAGCAAACAATGGTCGTTGCGATGCGGTTTCGGACGAGACCGGTCGAAGATTTGAGGCCGAGACCTTCGTCATTGCCACGGGCGGGGTCCTCATGGGCGGGCTCGAGGTCGATTCCTATGGGTTGGCGCGCGAGCCCGTGTTCGGCCTAGAGGTTTCGCAAAGCGGCCCCCTGGAGGCGGACAATCCAGAGGAAGTCCTGGATGCGCTGCACGTAGTCGGGATTGAAACCGATGATCGACTGCGGCCTCTGGCCGGGGGCCAACTTGCCTATGAGAATCTGTTCGTGACCGGCCGCACCCTGGGCCATTGGAACCCGCCCAAGGAGTCCTCGGTCGAAGGCGTGGCCATCGCAACAGGTTGGGCCGCAGCGGATCAAGCCTGCGCCTACATGGAGGGTTGAAAATGGAGGCCGGTGTCTTTCTCGGCGTCGATCACGGTGGCTCGACCACGACGGCCTTGGTCTACGACCCGGAGCAGGGCAAGCGAGGCACCGGATCGGTTCGCATGCCCAAGCGGATGCCGCAGGTCGGCTGGGTGGAGCACGATCCTCAGGCCTTTCTTCAAACGAGTATCGCGGCCGCCATGGCAGCTTTGGAGCACGCCGGTCTCACGTGGCATGACGTGGACGCCATCGGGATCGCCAATCAGGGCGAAACCAGCATGGTCTGGTCTAAGGACAGCGGCATGGCCATTGGGCCTGCGATCTCCTGGGAAGACAGGCGGACCAGCGGCCTGTGCAGTGCCTTGGCGGAAGAAGGGCTGGACCAGCTCGTGCGGGCACGCACCGGCATCTTTCTCGATCCCTATTTCTCCGCCTCCAAGTTCAAATGGCTGGTGGAAAACCTGCCGGACGCGAAGCGGGAGTTCGAGCGGGGCACGCTGGCTCTGGGTGGTACCGATTCCTATGTCATTTACCAATTGACCAAAGGAGAGGTGCACGCGACCGATGCGGCCACCGCCTCTCGCATGGCCTTGTTCGATCTTCGCGGTGTTCATTGGGACACGGACTTGCTCAAGGGCTTTGGCCTCAGCGAAAAGGCCGTGCCCGAGATTCGACCGACCTGCGGCGATTTCGGCCGGGTCCGGCACAAAGACGTTCCGGCAAGTCATGTTCGTATTACCGCAGACGCGGTTGACGCTCATGCCGCCCTGTTCGCGCAGGGTTGCTGGGATAACACCAACGTCAAGGCGACTTATGGGACCGGAGCCTTCATCGAGACCAACACGGGTGCTACGCCGGTAGAACCGGACGGCAGGCTCCTGGTCTTCATCGCATGGGATGTGGAAGGCCGGTTGGACTATACGGTGGAAGGCGGAGTCTTCTCGGTGGGTTCGGCCATAGACTGGGCGGTCGGTACAGGCCTGCTTCCTTCCGCGGCGGATTCTGCCGCACTGGCCGCGAGCGTAGCCGACAGCGGCGGTGTCGGCTTTGTGCCCTGCTTTGCCGGCCTCTCGGCGCCCCATTGGGAGTCCGATGCGCGGGCCATGATCACCGGCCTTGGCCTCGATAGCGAACCAGGTCACATCGCGCGCGCACTGCTCGACGGTATCGCCTTTCGCTGCGCCGAGGTAATCAACGCCTTGAACGAGAAGCTCGGCGGCAGCCTACGAGAAGTCAAGGCCGACGGCGGTCCAACCGGTAATGCCTACCTCATGCAACGACAGGCAGATCTGCTCGATATGCCGGTCGTCGTTTCGCGAGAGCCGGACATGACAGCGCTGGGCGCAGCCCTCATGGCCGGAATCGGGGCCGGACGCCTGACCCGCGACGACGTGCGGTCGATGATGCCGGACACCCAGGTCTATGGGCCGGCGATGGGTGAAGACGAGCGGCAGTCTCTCTGGACGGAATGGCGAGCGAGCATCGACCTTCTACTCAGGCGGTTCGGCACATGACGCTTCATCAACCGAATTCTCGCCGGCGCCCGGCCGTGCAACGCAGCAGGGAGGCCACGCTTCGCACCATGGACCGCTGCACCAAATGCGGGATCTGCCAGGTGAATTGCCCGGTCGCCGCGGTGACCGACCGCTTCCCCGGGCCGAAGTATACCGGGCCGCAGGCGCAGCGCTTCCGAATTATCGAACAGATCAGCGAGGCGGCTCCCGCGCTTTGCAGCGGGTGCGGCGTGTGCACCAGCGTCTGCCCGAACGATGTGGCCATTACCGACATCATCACTTTGGCCAAGGCTGATATGGTGCGAATCGAAGGCGGCCTGCCATTGCGTCAGAGATTGTTGAACCGGCCGGATCTGATCGGCCGGCTCGGCGGGCTTTGGCCATCCATGGCCAATCGCATTCTGGGCAATGGCCCGTTGCGGCAATTAGCGGACCAACTCCTGGGGATCGATCGCGATGCACCCCTGCCCAAGTTTCGCGGCCGTGCGTTCCGTCGATGGCTCGATGGGCGGCGGCAGCCCGATGGCGACACTCTAGCTTACTTCTCCGGCTGTGCGGTGGAACACTATGATCCGCAGGTTGGTATTGACGCGGTGAAGGTCTTGAACCATCTGGGGTACCGGGTGGAGGCCCCAAGCGGTGCCTGTTGCGGCCTGCCGATGCTGTCCAGCGGCGCCTGGGGGTCGGCCGAGAAGCGGGCAACAAAGCTCATCGGTGCCTTGGCCCCTGCCGCGCAAGGCGGTCGGAAAATTGTTGCAACCTCGACGAGTTGCAGCCTCACGTTGCGCAGCAAATACGCTGCCGTGCTCGATAAGGCCGACGGGGATGCAAATCTCGTTGCGGGCTCGGTAGTCGACATTTGCGAATACTTTCGTGAAGGTGCGATCGAGAGGCTGGCGGGGGACCTTCAAGCCCTGCCCCATCGGGCGCTCTACCATGGCCCGTGCCAGCTGAGGGGCCACGCCATGGGTTTGCCGGCGGTGGAGCTCTTGAGACGGGTCCCCGGGCTCGATCTCGTGCTTTCCGAGGCGGCCTGTTGCGGCGTGGCAGGCACCTATGGATACGATCGGGACAAACATGACATTGCGGTCGCCGTGGGCGCGAGCTTGCGCGAGCAGGTCGCCGAAGAGAACCCTGACTTTGTTATTTGCGACAGTGAAACCTGCCGCTGGAACATCGCGGCCACCACCGGGCGGCCATGCCTGCATCCCATTGAAGTGTTGGCTGCGTCCCTGCTCGGTCGGGATCCCCTGAATCGCACCCTTCAGCAGGGCTGAGCCCTTGGAAGGCTCCGTCAAAGTACAAGGCTGCGCTATCGGGAATCTCAATCCACACGCAATCTAAGTTACCGACAAAGAAATGACGTGATTGTCTCCATTTGGCTATCAACTACCTAACTGATCGCGGCAATTGGACGGCCGCTTATTGATCCCCTAGCCGACGTTCGCATCGGTGAACTTGAACGGCCGAGTCGGGTCGATTCCAGCCTTTGAACTGGCCGAATTTTGACGCCGGTGAATGTCTGCAACTGGCTACAGGCCGCCGTTTGGGCGCCGGGCTCGGAATGACTGCATCCTAGTAGATTCAGGACGTTCGAATATCAGCTTATGTGACCATTTCACGCCAATCTGCTGCAACTGCGGAGCGTCCCTCTGACGTGCGATCAGATCAGACGATTTTGTGCCTCGAGGTACTTGGCGTAGAGCGCAGCGCCTCCGGGCTTCTGGATGATCGTGTCATACGCCTGCTCGAAGGTAACCCCGTTCTTAGCGGCATACGCAATACCGGCGACTCCTGGGCCTGCAAAGAGTTAGGTTTGGTGACCGCCTCATGCCAACCCATTGCAGCTGCTCGGACCCGGCGTGATGCGGGATCGGTCCGCGTCCCGATCCGATAGCGGTCCTTCGCTCGCCCTGCCAGGTTAGACCTCTTGCAAGCCAAGGCTGCCATCGCTAGCCTTGCTGGATTGCTCGGGGATCGGCTGGTAATCTGCATCGTCACGTTTGGTGGAGGA
>CALJXB010000319.1 GCA_937974415.1 uncultured Kiloniellales bacterium | reverse complement strand
GCGCCGCTGGACCGACGGGAAGGGGCGCAGGGAATGCACGCCCGAGGCGTCCAGCACCACCATTTCGCCGGCCTCGACGTCGCGCACGAAGTCGGCGCCGATGATATCGAGGGCGCAGGTCTCCGAGGTGACGATGTGGCTGTCGCCGAGGCGCCCGAGCACCAGCGGGCGCACGCCCAAGGGGTCGCGCACGCCGATGACGCAGGAATCGGTGAGCGCCACCAGGGAATAGGCGCCCTCGGTTTGCAGCAGCGCGGCGACCATGCGATCGAGCATACTGCCCGCGTCGGAGGTTGCTACCAGGTGGATGATCACTTCGGTGTCGGTGGTCGACTGGAACAAGGAGCCGCGCTGGACCAGTTCCCGGCGCAGGCCCCGGGCGTTGGTCAGGTTGCCGTTGTGGGCCAGCGCGAATCCGCCGAAGTTGAGCTCCGCGAAAAGCGGCTGCACGTTGCGCATGACCGTGTCGCCGGTGGTCGAATAGCGCACGTGGCCGATCGCGGCATGGCCCGGCAGGCGGCCAATCACCTCTTCGCTGGAGAAGATGTCGCCGACGTGGCCCTGGTCCCGGTGGGCGTGGAACTGCTCGCCGTCGAAGCTCACCAGCCCGGCGGCCTCCTGGCCGCGGTGCTGCAGGGCGTGCAGGCCCAGGGCCGTGCGGGCCGCCGCGTCGTCGTCGCCGTAGATGCCGAAGACGCCGCATTCCTCATGCAGCTTGTCGTCGTCGAAGGGCGTCGTCATGGCGCGCCCCGTCGTTGGGGATGAAAGTGCACAGACCTGTTCGGAGCGGGTGCGATCACTGATTCTGCTGAAACAGGTTGTCCAGGCCCTTCCGGGTGTCGCTGTTATACCCCGATTGCTCGTCTTGAACAGCGGATTCTGCCGGCGGTGAGTCCAAATCGTCGAAAGTGATGTCTTTCAGCCCCTCGACGGCCTCTAGGGCCGGTGGCAGGTCCTCGGGCCTGAAGCCCTCGGGCAGCGCATCGTAGAGCGCCCGGGCGCCTTCCTCGACCAGCGGCAGGCTGCGGGCCTCGGCGACCCAGCCGGGCAGGGGTTCCTCCTGATAGGCCCAGGCGATCGCCAGCCAGGCGACGGCGACGATGAGGGCGCCGCGGGCCAGGCCGAAGAGCAGCCCGAGCGAGCGGTCGAGGGCGCCCAGGCTGCTCTTGCGGACCTGCTTGACCAGAATCCGCGTCACGATGCTGAGGGCGACCAGGACCGCCAGGAACAGTGCCGCGCCGGCGCCCACGTCGGCCACCGCCTGGACCTCCGTCAGGCTGCGGGCGAAGGGGATGACCCGGTCGATGCCGAGATAGGTGACGATGCCGGCCCCGACCCAAGCGCCGAGCGCGAGGATTTCGTGCACCAGGCCGCGCACGAAGGCGAGAAGCCCGGAAACCAGGACGATGGCGATGACCATGAGGTCGGCGGCGTTGACCGGTAAGGCATCCATCGCAGTAGGCTTAGTCCCGGGTACCGGCGATGCGCCCGACCATGTCCCGCAAGTGGCCGATTTCATCGACCTGCAGGCCCGCGGTCTCGGCCGCTTTGCGGCCCCGCCCGGCCGGGATTAGGGCGCGGGCGAAGCCCAGTTTGGCCGCCTCCTTGAGCCGGGCGTCAGTCTGCCCCACGCTGCGCACCTCGCCGCTCAAGCCGATCTCGCCGAAGATCACCATGTCCTCGGGCACCGGAGTGTCGCTGGCGGCCGAGACCAGAGCGCCGGCGACCGCCAGGTCCGCCGCCGGCTCTCTCACCTTGAGGCCGCCGGCGACGTTCAGATAGATGTCCTTTCCGGCAAGAATAAGGCCGCAACGCGCCTCCAGGACGGCCAGGACCATGGCCAGGCGTCCGGAGTCCCAGCCGACCACGGCGCGCCGCGGCGTGGCCAGCGGCGAGGCGGAGACCAGCGCCTGGATCTCGACCAGGAGCGGCCGAGTCCCTTCGATCCCGGCGAAGACGCTCACCCCCGAGGCGGTGCCGCGCCGCTCGGCGAGGACCAGGGCGGAGGGATTGGCGACCTCGGCCAGGCCGGCGTCGGTCATCTCGAACACGCCGATCTCGTCGGTCGGCCCGAAGCGGTTCTTGACCGCCCTCAGAATGCGGAACTGGTGGCCGCGCTCGCCCTCGAAATAGAGTACCGTGTCGACCATGTGCTCGAGCACCCGAGGGCCGGCGAGCACCCCTTCCTTGGTGACATGGCCGACCAGGAACAGGGTGAAGCCGCGGGTCTTGGCGAGGCGGATCAGCTCCTGGGCGCTGGCGCGCACCTGGGCGACCGTGCCGGGCGCGGAGTCCAGGTTGTCCACGTAGAGGGTCTGGATCGAATCGGCGATGACCACGCCGGCCGTATCGTCCAGGCTGGCGGCGATGTCCCGGACCGAGGTCGCCGCGGCGAGTTGCACCTTGGCGTGGGAGAGGCCCAGGCGGTAGGCGCGCAGGCGCACCTGGTCGACCGACTCTTCGCCCGAGATATAGATGCAAGCCGTGCCGGCGCCGTCTCCGGCCCCCGCCAGCCCGGCCGCCGCCTGCAGCAGAAGGGTCGACTTGCCGATCCCCGGATCGCCGCCGATCAGCACCGCCGACCCGGGTACCAGGCCGCTGCCGCAGACCCGGTCGAGCTCGGCGATGCCGGTGGTGCGGCGCGGCAGCCGCTCGGCCGGGCCGTCGAGGGCGTGGAACTCCAGTTTATGGGACGCCTTCCCTCCGCGGCCTCCCGGGCCTCCCGGGCCCAGGCCGCCCGGCGCGACGCTCGCCACGGTCTCCTCAACGATGGTGTTCCATTCGCCGCAGGATTCGCAGCGCCCGCCCCATTTCGGCGTCACTGCGCCGCAGGACTGGCAGACATAGTGCGCGGATCGCTTGGCCACGGCTAAAGGGCCTTCTCGGTGCCGGGTCGGTGTCCGATCACGGCTCTAACTAGGCGTTGACCATCGAGGCGATGGGGCCCTCGGCGCGCCCGTGGATGAACTGATCCACGTAGGGATTGTTCGACCGGTCGATCTCCGCCGTCGGCCCGGCCCAGATGATCCTGCCGTCGTACAGCATGGCGATGCGGTCGGAAATCTTGCGGGCGCTGGCCATGTCGTGGGTGATCGAGAGCGCCGTCGCGCCGAGCTCGCGCACGCATTTGACGATGAGCTCGTCGATCACGTCGCCCATGATGGGGTCGAGGCCGGTGGTCGGTTCGTCGAAGAAGATAATATCCGGCGAGGTGGCGATGGCCCGGGCCAGGCCGACGCGCTTGCGCATGCCGCCGGAGAGCTCGGCCGGCCACATGTTGCCCACCTCGGCTTCCAGGCCCACCGCGGTCAGCCGGTCGAAGGCGATCTCCCTGGCCTGGCGTCGGGCCATGCCCTGGCCCTGGATCAGGCCGAAGGCGACGTTCTGCCAAACCGTCAGGGAATCGAACAGCGCCGCGTTCTGGAACAGCATGCCGAACTTGCGGCGGACCAGCTCGAGGCTCTCGCCGCCGAGGCCGACCACCTCCTCGCCGTCGACCTGGATCGAGCCCTCTTCCGGCTGCAACAGGCCCAGGACGCACTTAAGGGTCACCGACTTGCCGCTGCCGGAGCCGCCGATCACCACCACCGACTCGCCGGCGCCGACGTCGAGGTCCATGCCGCTGAGCACGTGTTTCGTTCCGAAGGACTTGTAGAGGTCGCGGATGCGGATCTTGGGCGACTGAGGCCCGCCGCGGCTGGCGCTCTCCGCGGGCGAGGCTTGGTTCGGGGGGCCCTCGTTTGGATCGCCCTCGTTTGATGGGCCGGGGGTCATCGGGCGAAGAACAGCTCCGTGATCAGGTAGTTGGACGAAAGGATGAGGACCGAGGCCGACACCACGGCGTTGGTCGTCGCCGTGCCGACGCCCTGCGCCCCGCCCTTCGAGTTGTAGCCGTGATAGCAGCCCATCAGAGTGATCAGGAAGCCGAACACCGAGGCCTTCACCAGGCCCGAGATGACGTCCAGAGCCTCCATGAAATCCCAGGTGTTCTTGATGTAGAGGCTGGGATTGAAGCCGAGCTTGAAGATCGAGACGAGATAGCCGCCGAACACGCCGATGATGTCCGCGGTCAGCACCAGGATCGGCAGCATGGTGACCCCAGCCAAGAGGCGCGGCGCCACGAGGTATTTGAAGGGGTTGGTGGCGAGCGTATCCAGCGCGTCGATCTGCTCGGTGACCCGCATGGTGCCGATCTCCGCCGCCATCGACGCGCCGACCCGCCCGGCCACCATGAGGCCGGCCAGCACCGGTCCCAGCTCGCGGGTGATCGACACGATGACCACGTTGGGGATGGCGCTCTCGGCCGAGAAGCGGGCGAAGCCGGTATAGCTCTGCAGCGCCAGCACCATGCCGGTGAAGATCGCCGTGAGGCCGACCACGGGCAGGGAGTAATAGCCGATCTCGACCATCTGGCGCAGCAGCAGGCGCGGATAGAACGGCGGGCGCATGCAATGCGAGGTCGAGATGGCGGTGAAGAGGGACAGGCGGCCCACCGTCTCGAGGAAGGCAAGTACGGTCCGGCCGATCGGCTGCAGGATCGGCATGGTTCAGCGTGCCGGCCGGTCCGCCCAAGCGCGGCGGACGGTGGCGCGGCAGATAGGCGCGCGCCAGGCAATGTGACGGGCAGAGCTCTTGGGGGCTTCGATGCGAACCTGCGGTTTCATCCTCGGGTTCCGGTGCAAAGCCCCCGCAGACGGGCTGTGGAGACAGTCTGTGGAGACGGGCGGAGCGGACGCATCGCGCCCTCTTCGATCTGGCCGGGGAAAGGCGGGACTCCGTCAAATCCGGCCGCGCAGCGGCCCGCACCTTAGCCAAGGCGCCGGAGGGCGTCAACGCTCGCGGCCGGGCTGAATTCCCCTTTTGCTTGAAGGATTTGGTGCCAAATCCACGATCCGGGAGAAGCCTGGTTCCGCAATCTCCGCCGCACCGGCGGCTAAAACGCCTCGTCCGGCAGATATTCCGGGCTGTCGCGGTTGCTGAACTTGGTGGCGGCGCCCTCGAAGGCCAGGCGCACGGTTCCGATCGGCCCATGGCGCTGCTTGGCGATGATGACTTCCGACAGGCCCCGGGTTTCCTCCAACCGGCTCTGCCATTTGTCGAGACGCTCGTTGTACTTTTCGTTGCCTTCTTCAGGACGCTGCACCGGCTGGGCGCGCTCCAAGTAATAGCTCTCGCGGAACACGAACATGACCACGTCGGCGTCCTGTTCGATCGAGCCCGATTCGCGCAGATCCGACAGTTGCGGGCGTTTGTCCTCGCGCTGCTCGACGGCGCGCGAAAGCTGGGAGAGGGCCAGCACCGGCACGTTGAGCTCCTTGGCGATGGCCTTGAGGCCGCGGGTGATGTCCGAGACCTCCTGGACCCGGTTCTCGTTGCTGACCCCGGCCGAGGGGCGCATGAGCTGCAGGTAGTCGACGACGATGAGCCCCAGGTTGTGCTGCCGCTTGAGGCGCCGGGCGCGGGTCCTGAGCTGGCTTACCGACAGCGCCGGGGTGTCGTCGATGAAGAAGGGGATGGAGTGCAGCTCGGCACTGGCCTGCAGGATCTGATCGAACTGCTGGTCGGTGATCATACCCCGGCGGATCTTGTCCGAGGGCACCTTGCTGCGGTCCGCCAGGATGCGCGTGGCGAGCTGTTCGCGCGACATCTCCAGGGAGAAGAAGCCGATAACGGCGCCGCCTTCGACATCGCTGTTGTCCGAGCGGCGGAACAGGCTCGCGGCGTTGAAGCCGAAATTGGTCGCCAGCGCAGTCTTGCCCATGGATGGCCGGCCGGCCAGCACCACCAGGTCGCTTTTTTGCAGGCCGCCCAGGAGGTTGTCGAGGTCGAGCAGGCCGGTGGTCACGCCCGAGACGTGGCCCTCGCGTTTGCGCGCCAGTTCCGCCATCTCGATGGCGACGGTCAGCGCCTGGGAGAAGGTCTGGAAGCCGCCCTCGATGGTGCCACTTTCCGCCAGGCTGTAGAGCTTCTGCTCGGCTGCCTCGATCTGGTCGGAGGCCGGCTTGTCCAGGTCATGGTCGAAGGCGTCGTTGACCATGTCCTCGCCGAGGCCGATCAGCTGCCGGCGCAGGAAGTGGTCGTGGATGGTGCGCCCATAGTCGCCGGCATTGATGATGGAGATGGCGCTTTCCTGAAGCTCCTTCAGGTAATCCGCGCCGCGCACATCTTGCAGCGCGCCGTCCTGTTCGAAGAGGTTCTTGAGCTGCACCCAGTCGGCGATCTGGCCCCGGTCGATGAGCCGGCAGCAGGCCTCGAAGATGCGCCCGTGCACGGCCTCGGCGAAATGCTCCGGGCGCAGGAAGTCGGCGACCTTCTCCAGCGCCGTGTTGCTGGCGAGGATGGCGCCGATGAGGGCTTGCTCGGCCTCGTAGTTGACCGGCGGGTCGCGCAAGGGGTCGCGCGGCTGTTCGCCGGCGGGCAGGTGGGCGAGGTTGGCGGTGCTGGTTTCCATGACGGCGCAAGCTATCAGACCG
>CALJXB010000318.1 GCA_937974415.1 uncultured Kiloniellales bacterium | reverse complement strand
CGCGGGGGCGCTGGCGGCACCACAGATACTCGGCGGGCCGTCTAGTCTCTGGTTCACCCAAATCATCTACCAGTGGTTCAACACCGGCGGCAACTGGCCGCGCGGATCGGCCTATGCCTTCGTGCTGCTGCTCATCTGCATTGTTTTCGTGATGCTGATCATGCGGTTCTTCAAGGTTCGCTTCGGGGAGATCGCAAAATCATGACTTCCGGCGGCGTCATGAGGCTGATGGTGGGATTCTATATCCTGCTGTTTTTCGCCTACCTGTTCGGCCCGCTCCTGATGATGGGCGCGTCCGCCTTCAACGAGAGCCCCTTTCCGCAGGTCTCGCCGTGGGAAGGGACGACTTTCAAGTGGTTTGGGCACCTGCTCGACAACGACGACATGATGATCGGCATCAAGCGCAGCATTTTCATCGGAATTGGGGTGATCTGCCTGGCCGTGCCGATCAGCCTTGCGGCGGCGCTGATGATGACCCAGATCTACGAGCGCCTGCAGCCGTTCTACTACGTCATCGTGGTTTCGCCGGTGCTTATGCCCGGCGTGATCCTCGGCATCTCCACTCTGGTGTTCTGGGACCAGCTCGGCACCTTGATGGACGCCGACTACGAGTCGATCTACTACGACGGCATGTTCCTGACGGTGGTCGGCCAGTCGACCTTCATTTCGGCCTATTGCATGCTGATCTTCCTGGCTCGCCTGCAGCGTTTCGATCGCACCCAGGAAGAGGCCGCGCTCGACTTGGGTGCCACCCATGTGCAGGTGTTCTGGAAGATCCTCATCCCGTTCCTGCGGCCCGCGATCTTTTCGGCCGCGGTGCTGGCCTTCCTGACCTCGTTCGAGAACTACAACACGACGGTCTTCACCATTCAGGCGGAAAGCACGCTGACCACGGTGCTCTCGGGCCAGATTCGCCTCGGCACCAAGCCGGACGTGAGTGCGCTTGCCGTCATCATCGTGGGCGTCACCTTGGTTGGCGCGGTCACTGCGGAGGTCCTACGGCGGCGCGAACAAGCCAAGGAGGAAGCTGCCAGGGAGGCCGCCAAGCGGGCCGAGATGGAAATTGATATGGCGCTCGCGGCCAAGCCGGTGGGGGCGACCAGTTAACGGGCCGCTGGCAGGCCATCGGGCATCACGCGAAGAATGAAGCGCGAGGGACGCGTGAGACATGATCACCTTACGTGCCGCAGTTCCGGTCGTCCTAACGCTCCTGCTGCTGGGCTCGAACGTGGCTTACGGCTGCGAGGCCGGCCAGATCCTGCAGCCCGGCGATTCCTGCGAGCTAACGGTGAAGTGGGGCACGGACCACTGGATCGTGGCGGATTTCCCGGGCAGCGAGGTGCATCATGTGGAGATCGCCCATCAGGAGGGCGACTGCCGGGTGTCGCTCTTCGCGCCGATCGAGACCGAGGAAACCATTCTCGGGCCCGACCAGGCGGTCGTGCGCCGGGCCCTGGAAGGCGAGTACCACCTCTTCACCCGCGCCATCGTCGTCGCTCAGCAGACCTGCCGTTTTCGGATCTCCGTGGAATGAGGCGCGTCCGGACAAGAGACGACCGGCGGGGGCGGGTCTCTCGGGTCGGCAGTGTACACGTGTGGCTGTAAAGGAAAGTCGAGATGGCGATCACCATACACACCATCACCCGTTACGCGGTCCAGCTGCTGACCAAGAAGGTCGGCGAGGGGGCACAGTCCTACATCACGCTGCGGCTTTACGACCACGACAACAACAATCGCGGCATCGTGCTCTTTTCCGACTATGGGGCCGACGAGCCGCCCAAGCCCACTGGCGACTTCGGCGATCAGTCGGTGACCGCCTATTTGGACCACTCGCACTACCAGCCCTACATGGACATCCTGCGCCTCGAGAAGCCGGTCTACCTCAAGATCGGCTGGACCCAGCAGGGCAGGGCGCGGGTGGTGGCTCAGGTGTCGCTCGACACCAAGAAAGAGGTCATCGGCGATTTCTTCGAGAAAAAGCCCAGATCCCGGTGACCCCCCGCGCGATCGCCAATTCGCTAGCTTCGCACCCGACCCGCTCGAGCCCCTGGCTGATAGCGGCGCTTTTGTGCCTTGCGCCGGCCGGAACCCTCGCCGACCAAGGCGAAAGGACCCTGCGCCGGGCGGTTTACGACTATGCCGTCACCAGCTATTGCGGGCTGCTCACCGCCGAGGTCGAGTTTGGGTTCCAACGCGAGCTCACGTCGCTCACCGACGCGAGCGGCCTGAGCGAGGCGGACGCCAAGGCGCAGCGCATCGCCGGTTGGGTCGACGCCGACCGGGAGTGGAGCAACCGCGGGCTGGGCGGTTATCGCGCCTGGTGCAAGGAGGACGGGATACAGGCCGCACGACGGTTCCTCGCGATCGCGACGCGGCCCTAGACCACATAAAAACGCCGGCGGTGCCGCCGGCGTTCGTATTTGCTTTGGGACGGAACCCGCCCCGGAAACGGCAGCCTGGACGTGCCGTTTCCGGGAAGGAAAGGGGTTCAGCCTCTGCCGTGGGGCGCGCCCTTGGGGGCGAGCTCGGACCGCTGAGCGGTCCCGCACAGGACGGCCGGCGAATCGCTTTGGCAGACCTTGTCCACAAGGGTCTCGCTGGTCTCCTGGATGGAGGCCTCCACCGGCATGCAGTCGACGCCCGCGGCCTTGAGATCCAGGCAGAACTGGGTGGCGGCGGCCCGGTCTTCCATCATGCCGGTGCGAACCCGGTAGAAAGTTCCGACCTCGGGGCCGAGATCGGCGCGGACGATAAAGCCGTCGCTCTGGCCGAGAATCTCGCCGGCGCTGGCCTGAAGGATCTGCCAGCCGGAGCGTGCCCGCTCCGCGGTCAGGAAGGACGCAAGCTGGGCGGTGTAGAAGGTGTCCTCGTCGATCGGATAGCCGTCGGCGATCGGCGAGGAGTCGGCATCCGTCTCCGGCGTGCTGGCGAGGGCGAGGGTCAGATCGCCATGGGGAGTCGCTTTCACCGTCATAGTGGGCTCGGCGGCGGCCGTCTGCGTCGAGGCTTCCGGCGCTGGCGTGGCATGGAAGGCGTCGTTGGCGGCCGTGCGTTCCTGCGGTGTGATCTGCGACGGCTCGGGAACCGCGACGCCGCTTTTCGCGAACACCGCCTGAGCCGCGAGCGACCAGTCGCGCGGAATTCCGCTGCCTTCATAGCTGGAGGGATCGCCGGTGTGGTCGGCGGCCGAATTCGGCGCGGAAATGGCCGCGAGATCAGCCTCGAGATCGCCCGCGAACTCCGTTGCAGGTGCCGCCACGGGTTCGGCTTCGGGCAGGGCGGCGACCTGCTCGGGCTCAACCTGCTCGGAATTGACCTGCTCAGGGGTAGCCGGCTCGAAGGGCCGCTCGTCGGCCATTTCACCGCTCATGTCCGCGACTTGAGCCTCGTCGACCGGCTCTTGGACCATGGCATCGGCCAGGTCGTGGTCGAGCGATTGCGTGTTCTTCTGCATGTTTTGGGTCGGCTCGGCCGGCGGGCTCGCAGGGATCGATTCGCCGTGTGGCTGTGTGTGCGGCTGCAGCAAGGGCATGGGATCGCTGGCCGGCGTCACGGCCTCGTCCACGCTCGACGAGGGCGTCAGGGTCGAGAGGTCCTGGCTCGGCCAGTCTTCGCCACCTGCGCCATCCGTGCCGTCTTGGGGCTGCTGCTGGAGCGCGCCCGTCTGAGGCGGCGAGTCCTGATATTCCGGGGTAAGTGCGCTGTTTTCGGAATTATCGAGGATGCTTTGGGCGGCGATTTGAGAGGCCATCTCAAGATTATGGCCCGCGGTGGCGCCGGACTCTGGCTCTGCCGCCACGTTGCGCAGCATGGCAAGTCCGGCCTCGGGCTCGCCGGCGAGCACCATCGACAGGCCCAGATTATTGCGCAGCGAGACATTGCGCGGGCTGTGGGCCAGGCCCTGTTGGTAATAGGCCTGGGCTTCGTGGTGCTGGCCCTGCTGATCCATGATCACGCCCAGGGCGTTGTAGAATCGCGGGTCGCCGCTGTCTGACGCGGCCGCGGCCTCGAGCGGGCCCATGGCCA
>CALJXB010000317.1 GCA_937974415.1 uncultured Kiloniellales bacterium | reverse complement strand
CGTTCCCGAGCATCCAGTTCATGTAGTTCGTATCGAAGGTTTGGCCGCCATAACTGGCGACGCCTTCGATCGGGTCGCGGATTACGGTGAAGCCGGCAGCCTCGATGGCGGCCGCGGCCGCGTCAAAGATCGCGTCGTTGCCTCCGTCACCGGGCCGGCACTTCGAGGCGGCAGTGCAATCCGGCACCACCACAGTCTCGGGATCGATGAAGCGCGCGATGCCGTCGATATGGCCGTTGGTCAAGTCGCCCGCCGGCACGCCTTCCACGAATACGACCTTGGAGACGCCGAAGTGGCGCTTGAGGTCGGCCTCGGCCCGGTCCTTGGTATAGCCGGGATTGCGCCTCGGGTCGCCGAGCGTGCTCCAGTTGAGGAGCACCGCGTCGACGCCGTTGAACTCTAGGTTGCCGCGCTCGTGGACGATGTCGACGGTGTCGACGGGAAGGCCCAAATAGGCCCCGACCTGCTCCGGGACCTCGTTGTCCCGCGCGTAAGGGACATCGGCGCCGAACGCGCCGCCCCAGGCGTCGAAGGCCCAGTTTTGAAGGCGCAGTTCGCCGCCGTCGACCACATAGACCGGGCCGTTGTCCCGCATCCAGGCGTTGTCGTTGGCGATGGCATGCCAGACGATGTTTTCGTGATCGGGGTTTCCGCCGAGCTTGGATATCGCCGAGCGGGCGTCGTCCTCGATCTTGCTCGAGCCGTGGAGGATATGCAGCGTTTGGTATTCGGCGATCACCATCGACATTTGCGCGAACGCGGTCTCGTGCGCCTTTTCCCACCGGCCCGGCCACTGGAGCCAGATCGCTTCCTGGGGCTCCCACTCCGCCGGGACTCGCTTCGCCGGGGACGGCTCGCCGGCCGAAGGGGACTCGCCTTGGGTCATCGTCATCACCAACAAGAGAACGAGAGTTACGCCGGCACGAAGCACTTTGTTCATTGTGGCATCTCGCACAGGATCTGGCCAAACGCTTGCGATGATAGCCGGCTTCCTCGCGCCGGTGATGCCATTTTGCGGCAATGCGGCGAGGCGCCGCCGCGGCGGGCGTCTCGACTGGCTCACAGCAGCGGGTGCTGCGTCCCCAGCGACCCGAAGAATAGCGATGCGCCGAGCGCCGTGATGAGGACGCCGCCGAGCAAGGCCACGGCCTGCCCGGCCAAGGCGAAATGGCGCCCGCCGCCTGCGCCGCCCGCGACCACCGCGGCCAGCCGACGGAAATTCACGGCGAGCGCGGCGAGGACGCCGACGGTCGCCGCCGTGCCCAGGGACATGGCGAGGACGGCGGCTATGCCCGCCCACCGAAGGCCCAGGACCTCGGCGAACAGCAGGACCAGGACGGCACCGCTGCAGGGCCGGATCCCGATCGACAGCACGACGGCGGCGAAGGTCTTGAAGTTGAGCGGGCGGTCGAGCTGCTTCAGGTCCGGCGCGTGGGCATGGCCGCAGCCCTCCTTCGCCTTTGCCATGGCTCGGCTCGTCGTAATCCCGCGGCCGAAGGACCAGAGGGCGCGGGCCGCCAGGCCCAGTCCGAGCAAAGCGATGAGGGCGAAGCTCACCGTCTCCAGGGTGCCCACCGCGGCTTGGGCGTCCGAGCGCTTCCAGCCGATGAGGGCGACCAGCACCAAGACCAGAAGGATGGCGGTGAGGCCCTGGATCAGGGAGGCGACGGCGGATAGCCAGATGCCGCGGCTCAGCGCGCTCTTGTGGGTCACGAGATAGGTGGAGATGACCGCCTTGCCGTGGCCGGGCCCGGCCGCATGGAAGACTCCGTAGAGGAAACTCAGCACGATGAGCGACCAGGCGGCGGCCGCCGAGCCTTCCCGGCGCAGGGCCTTGATGGCGCCGGCCAGCTCGCGATGCAGGTCGCGCTGCTGGCTGCGCACGTAGATGACGGTCCGGGCCCAAAGGCTGCTCAGGCTCGCTCCGGGCGCGGGTCTGCCCTCGCCGGCTTGGGCCGCAGGCGCCTCCTGGCCATCGCCGGTCTCGACTGCCGCGGCCGGCTGCACGGCGATGCCAAGGACCAACCCGGCGATCAATGTCAGGACCGCGAGCAGCGGCCGCGCCGCTTTGGCTGACTTCGGGCGCGCGGTCACTCGCACAGGATCGCGACCTCTTCGGCGAAGTGGGCCCCAAGCCCGTCGCCCGCGGACTGGGTCTGGTCCAAAGACGCCGCGAAAAACAGGATCTCCTCGTCCGGATCGGGATACCGTAGCTCGAAGGTGCAGCCGTCGGGCACCGGGCCCTCCAGGCGGATCGGCTCCTCGCGCTGGGCGGCGTGGGTGATCTCGATGTAGTAGGTCGGGTCATAGACCGCGTAGGACACTTGGTGATGGCGCGGGTCGGCCGGCACCAACAGCTCGACCGTGAAGATCAGCGCCAGGCGCTCGCCGTCCATATAGGTCTCGTAGTCCTCGACCTGGGCGTAGGCGGGCTGCACGCCGTCGACCTTCAGGTAAGTGAAGTAGTCGTACTCGGCGAGGCTCTCCAGATTGACCACGGCCAGCTTCCAGAGCTTATCCTCGTCGGGCTGGCCGTCGCCGTCCGCGTCGAAGTCCTCGATGGCGTAGAAGGTATAGAATTCGTCGAACACCCAGTGGACCCGTAAGCCCGCCACCTGCCCCTCCTCGTCGAAGAGGACGGCGGTCTTGAGATCGATCCAGGCGTGGGGATGAGCGCCGGCCGGCGCGGCGGCGAACAGAAACCAGGCCAGGGCCAGAGGTCCCAAGGCCAGGAGGATCGGATGTTTCGCCCAACGAGGCATCGCTTGCAGTCGCACGCGCCTTTCGGATTCGGGTTCCGCTTTCGGGCTCCTTACACCAGCGGCGGCGGAATTCAAAGCGCGGAGATATCCGCGCATTCGATCGGTCCGAATCTTCGCCAAGGCGGCGGGCGCGCCCTGCCTATAATGCCAAGCTGGGTGAAACCGCAGGGGGCCCCGAGCCATGACCCTCGCCACCTTGTCGCGGGACGGCGGCAAAGACCTGGTCCTGTTGCTGCACGGGATCGGCTGCGTGAAGGAGAGCTTCGCGGCCCTGTGGGAAGCGCCGGAGCTCGCCGGCTTGGCCCTGCTGGCGCCCGACCTGCCCGGCCACGGCGCCTCGCAAGGCTTGACCCCCGAGGCTTGGACCATGGAGGGCATGGCTTCCGCCCTCCGCGATTTGCTCGCCGAGCGGGTCACGGAGGGGCGGCGCCTGCACCTGGTGGCCCACAGCATGGGCGGGGCCGTGGGCCTGCTGCTGGCGCGCGAGGCGTGGCTTTCCCTGGCCTCCTTCGTCAACGTGGAAGGCAACCTTATCGCCGAGGACTGCGACCTCCTGTCGCGGCGCACGGCCGAGATGGACCTGGCGTTGTTCCGGGGCCGGAAGTTCGATCGGCTGAAGGCCCGGTCCCGGGCGGCGGAGGATCCGGGCCTGCGCGCCTGGGCCGGCTGGGTCGAGGCCTGCCCGGCCGAGGCCTTCCACGCCAGCGCGCGCTCCCTGGTCGCCTGGTCCGACGGCGGCGAACTCTTGCGGATCTTCCGGTCGCTCGCCGTTCCCAAGGCCTACGTCTTCGGCGAACGGAGCGCCAATCCGGCGGTGCTCACCCGCCTCGGGGCCATCGAACAGGTCCCCATCGCAGACTGCGGCCACTTCGTCATGACGGAAAAGCCCGCCGCCTTGGCCCGGGCCGTGAGCCGGGTCATCGCGCAAGCACGTTAGATAGGCCCCGGGAAACTGCCCCCTTGTCGAATCGGCGGGCGACCTGCTAGCAGTCCCGCACTCTATGGCGCCTGGAGGTTGCGGAGCCGATCTTGGAAGTGGAACGCAGGGTGGGCTGCGTCGGTTTTGCTATGGACCACAGACTCTCCCAACTACGCACCTGATCAGACCAGCCGGAGACGCCCCTCATGAAGTTATGTCTTGCGCCCATCGCTGCCGCCCTTGGCCTCGCCCTGGCCGGCTGCGCGTCTCAACCGATCGCGCCGCCGACCGTGGCGGACCCCGAGCTCTCCTCCCGCGAGGTCTCGCCGGGCGACACCCTCGCCATCGCCTTCACCCTGGACGTGGCGGAGCCCGCCTCGGTGGAGCGGATCTATCTGCGCGGCCTGCCGAAGAACACGGTGCTCGCGGGCACCCGCACCGAGCTCGACCTGCCGGCCTCGCCGGTCACCGCCTACACGGCCGACGTGGTGATCGAGCGCCCCGCCTCCGACGGACAGTACAACCTGGAACTGGTGATCGAGACCGACGAGAAGGCCTATGTGGCGCCGCTCGGGCCGCTCGCCATCCTCGACACGCCGAGCCGCATCCTTCATGCCCAGTTCGTCGGCGGCAGCCACGAGGCGGGCGACTGCCTGGCCACCACCAAGCTGCTCGAGCTGGAGTACACCGTGTCCGACGAGAACGGCGCGGCGGACTTCGTGGCGCCGGCGGTCTCGGCCCTCGACCAGGGCGCTCAGGATCTGGTCTTCTTCCCCCACTGGGAGCCGGTCGCCTGGCTGAACGACGCGCCCGGCATCGGCCTCAACCGGCCGACCCAGGACACCGTCGAGAAGGAGCTGGTAACCTCCGACATCCGCATCAACTGCGAGGTGCCGGCCGACCAGCTCTACGAGTTCGTGATCAACGGCCAGAACATCTCGCGCGCCGACGGCGAGTCCAAGATCATCGGCAGCGGGCCGGTGCGCTATTACGTCGAGTAATCGACCGCAGATCTGATGTAATCGGGCCCGGGACCGCTCTAACGGTTCCGGGCCCTTCCTATCAGTGCACCTGTTTCTCCGGCTCGGTCGGGGGCGGAGCGGTTTCGCGCCGCTGCAGGGCCTCGTTCTCCTTCACCAGGGCGGCCATCAGCGAGGCCGCCTCGAGCAGGATGCCTTGGCGGTATTCGTTGTCCGGCAGGTGGGACAGGTGGTAGGAGGCCGCAGTGATGAGGGCCAGGGCCTTCTTGGCGTGGAGATAGTCCAGTTTCTTTTTCGTCTCGCCGTCGGGGCGAAAGTCCTCCAACGCCGCAAGCACGGTCTGCAGGAGCTCGTCGAAGCCTTCGGGGGCGTTGGGGGGCCGCGCCACGCGCGGACGCTCGGTCTTGCCAGTCATGGGCCGATGATACGCGGCGCCCTCCCCAGACGCCAATCGGAACCGCTCACGCGGGCGCCGGCGCGCCGGCCGAGACGCGCGGCTCGGGGCGCAGCGGCAAGCTGAGCACCGCCCGCAGGCCAGGATCGTTGTCTTCGAGCGCGATGCGGCCGCCGTGCAGCCTGGCAGCGGCGGCGACCAGGCTGAGGCCAAGGCCGCTGCCCGCGGTGCTTCGGCTGGTCTCGGCCCGGAAGAAGCGCTCCAGCACCTTGTCCCTTAGCTCGGGCGGTATGCCGGCGCCCCGGTCCGCCACCGCGACGCGGGCCTCGCCGGCCGACGTGCTCAACTCCAGGCGGACCGCCGAGCCTTCCGGGGCGTACTTGACCGCGTTGTCCAGCAGGTTGGAGACCGCCTGGAACAGCACGTCCCGGTCGCCGTGCAGGCGCGCCGGGCCGCCGACGGAAAGCTCGAGCGTGAGGCCGCGGGCCTCGGCGAGCGGTTCGTAGAGCTCGCCCACGTCGCGCACCAGGTCGGCCAGCTCGAGGGCCGCGAAGCTGCGCTGGGCGGCGCCGGCCTCGGCCTCGGCGATGGCGAGCAGCGCCGCGAAGGTCTTCAGGATCTGGTCGACCTCGGCCAGGGTCTCCGCCGTCGCCTCGCGGTAGTCCTCCAGACTCGGGTCCTCCAAGGTCAGCAGCTCGAGCCGGCTGCGCAGCCGGGCGAGCGGGCTGCGCAGGTCGTGGGCGATGTTGTCGGAGACTTCCTTGGTGGCGTCGAGCAAGCGCTCGATGCGATCCAGCATGGCGTTAAGGTTGCCAGCTACCTCGTCGAACTCGTCGCCACGGGGGCTGACCGGGACCCGGCGGTTCAAGTGGCCGCCCATGATCTCGCGGCTCGCGGTGTTGATGTCCTCGATGCGGCTCAGGAGGAAACGGCTCATCAGGAGCGCGCCGGCCAGCGACAGGACCAGGATGACCGCCAGGCCCCAGCCCAGGGTCTCGGCCACCAGGTTCTGCACCCGGGCGCGCTCGCGCACGTCGTTGCCGACCAGAAGGTGCAGGCCCCCGCTGAGGTCGAACAGCCGCGCCCGCCCGAAGTTGACGCCCTCCAGTTCCTCGGCCCCCTCCTCGTTTTCCTCGGACTCTGGAAATCCCAGGCGAAAGGTGACCCAGCCCTCGTCGTCGGGCGGCTCGTCGGGCCAGCGGGAGATATTGCCGGCGAGCGGCGTAAAGTCCCGGTCGACCAGCAGGTAGAGCCCGCGGCGCGCCGCGGCGCCGGAAGCCCGGCGCTCGACCGCCGCCAGGAGGCCGCGCGTGCCGCGCTGATGGTATTGCTCAGCCAGGCCGCGGATCTCGGCATCGATGGTGGCGTCGATCTGGCGCGACAGGGAATCGGTCGCATACCAGTAGACCAAGCCCACCAGGGCGAGCACCGCGGTGCTGAACAGACAGAGATAGATCAGCGCGAGGCGAAAGGTGCGGGAGCGGGTGAGCCTAACCGGAGTCACGTAGGCAGTATCCCGCACCCCGTACGGTATGCAAGAGGGGCCGGTCGAAATCGCGGTCGATTTTACCGCGCAGCCGGCTGATATGGACATCGATCACGTTGGTCTGGGGATCGAAGTGATAGTTCCAGACATTCTCCAGCAGCATGGTCCGGGTCACCACCTGCCCGGCATGGCGCATCATGTACTCGAGGATCTTGAACTCCCTAGGCTGCAGCTCGATGTCCAGCTCGCCACGCTTGACGCTGCGCGCCAGGAGGTCCATCTCGAGATCGCCGACGGTGAGCCGCGTGGCGGCCTCCTCCATCGCCGGGCGGCGCAGCAGCGCCTCGACCCGAGCCAGCAATTCCGAAAAGGCAAAGGGCTTGGCGAGATAATCGTCGCCGCCGCTCTTGAGGCCCCGCACCCGGTCCTGCACGCCGCTCATGGCGCTCAAAAACAAGACCCGCGTGGTCTTGCCCGCGCCGCGCAGGCGCTCCACCAGGCTGAGGCCATCGAGCTCCGGCAGCATACGGTCGACGATCGCAAGGTCGTAATCCTCGCTGAGCACGCGGATTAGGCCTTCGCGCCCGTCGGAGGCGATATCGACCACAAGGCCGGTCTCCCGCAGCCCCTTGGCGATATAGCTGGCGCTTTCCGCGTCGTCTTCGATGACCAGAATCTTCATGCAAACCTCCGGGCGGCCACGGCCGATCCCAATAGGCGAATTAGATGGCGATTGTCCCGGGCGACGCAAGACGTTCGCGCGATCGCCGGGAACTGTAACCTTGTCAGAGTACGTCAATGTGAACGCCTTCTAAGCGGAGCGGCATCCCGCCCGTACTGGGGGGCCACACGGGCGGGATGCCTGCCGCACTGCCGCAGCGCCAGATCAGGCGTCACGCAGCGGGAGGGTTACGAATCTCTCCTCTTCTTCACGACTGATCAGCACGAGGACGGCTTTGCGGTCCTCCTTCTTGGCCGATTCGACCGCGGCAGCGACCTCGGCCGGGCTGGAGACGGGCTCGAGACCGGCTTTGACGATCACGTCGCCGCGGCGCAGTCCCTTGCGGGCGGCCCAAGAGTCCGAATCGACGTCGGTGATGAGCACGCCATCGGTCTCCTCCTCGATGTTGAAGGCCGCGCGTGCCTCTCCATCCAGCTTGGCCAGGCGCATGCCCATCACTGCCTCGCCGGACTTGGACTCGCCCTGATCGGCCATCGCGACCTGCTCGGGCTCGGGGAAGGCGCCGAGTTCCACCGTCACGGTCTCATTCTCGCCCTGACGCCACAGGCCGAGCTCGGCATCCGCGCCCGGATCGAGCCGCGCAATGCTGCGCGTCAGGTCCCGCACGTCGTCGATCGGCTTGTCGTTGACCGACAGGACCACGTCGCCGGCCGCGAGGCCTGCCGCCTCGGCGGGACTGTCGTCGGTCACCTCGGCGATGAGCGCGCCTTTGGGCGCGTCCAGGTCGAGGCCTTCGGCAATGTCCTCGGTCACCGGCTGGATGCGCACGCCGAGCCAGCCGCGCTGGACATGGCCGTCGTCCTGCAGCTCGGCCACGATCTCCTGCACCATGTCGGAGGGAATGGCGAAGCCGATGCCAACGCTGCCGCCGCTGGGCGAAAAGATCGCGGTGTTGACGCCGATCACCTCACCCTTGGTGTTGAACGCCGGGCCGCCGGAGTTGCCGCGGTTGATCGGCGCGTCGATCTGCAGGAAGTCGTCGTAGCGCCCGGCGCCGATGCTGCGGCCGCTCGCCGACACGATCCCCATGGTCACGCTGTTCTCGAGGCCGAAGGGATTGCCGATGGTAAGCACCCAATCGCCGACCCGGGCCTCGTCGGAATTGCCGAAGGTGACATAGGGCAAGGGCTTGTCGGCATCGATCTGGATGACCGCCAGGTCGGTGGCCGGGTCGCGGCCGACCAATTCGGCGTCGAAACTGCGGCCGTCGTTCATGGTGACCTGGATCCGGTCGGCCCCGGCCACGACGTGATTGTTGGTCACGATGGTGCCGTCAGCATCGATGATGAAGCCGGCCCCGGCACCACGGAAGGGCATGCCGTGCTGCCGGCCCTGGCCCTCGGCACCGCGGCGTTCCTCGAACTCGCGGAACCAGCGCTTGAGGGATTCGCCCATCTCCTTGTCGCCCTTGGCGCCCGGACCTCCGTGCTCGTCATCGAAATAGCGCTCGAAGAACTCGCCGAAGCGCTCGGCCTCGTCCTCGGAACTGCCCGAGTGCTGACGCGAGCCACCCGTGCGCTCCACCTCGATGTTGACCACCGCCGGGCGAACGCTCTCGACGATGTCGGCGAAGCCCGTCATGGGCGCAGCCGGCAGCTGGGCCGCCGTCGCCGCGCTCAGTTGGGTGCCGGATTGCGCCGTGTCCGAGCCGGCCAGCGCAAATCCGGCGCCGCCGATCATCAAGGCCGCCAAGGCCGTGGCGGTGACCACAGTCCTCGGTTTGCCCGCCATCCATGTTTTCTTTTCCATGCCATTCAACTCCCGCTGTTGCATCAGTCCAAAACTGGGGTCCAAGACTGGGGTCCAAGACTGGGACGCAGTAGGCCTCGACACGGTTCACACGACCCCGACAAGGCTGCGACGTCCACAGAGCTTCACTTAGGGAGACGGCATGAACGCCGCCTGACGGGCGCATTAACTCCTCGTAATCTCGCCCGCCAGATCGGCCCCAGATCGGCCGGTGGCGCGCCTGCCAGGATATTGCCGGGTCGGGCGGCACCCACCGGCACCCAATTGTGGGACAGCCAGGGGACGAAGCGCTCGCCAGAGAGGCCCGAGCGCATTGGGGAAATTCCCCTAAGCCTCTGTGATAATGATGCTTTTGTGGACCGAACGGCGCCAAACGGGCACTTTCAGGCTTGACATCTCAAACGAATTCCACAAAACTCCAAAAAAAGCCACAAAGTGTGACGCATATCACAGAAGGCTTTTGCAAACCCGGCTATAAAGTCACCCTCGGAACCGCGCTTAAACGGATTTTTCGGAGTTAAGACAATGGCTTGGCGTGAATTCAGAAGCTACATGGTCGACGGACTGTTCGTCCTGGGCGGCATCGCCGTCGGCGGCCCCGCGATGGTCGTCATGGCCACCTTGTTCACGGGCGGCATCTGAGGCCGACGGCACCGCCGAGCGCTTCCACGGCGGCCCCGACATCCGCCAACCGCCTGCAATTGCCCCAGAGAATCACACCAACCCACTCAAAAATAAGAAACTTTCCCGACGCTGGCAGGCTCCTTTCGGACCTGGCGGCAGAGTCGTTCCAGGCGGCCACGGCCCCGGCCCGATAACCACAAAATTCCCCACGGATTCACAAAAAAACTCGCCGAAATGTGACGGCGGTCACAGAACGCGGGCGGTCTCGCCGGTATAACTCCGGACCATGACGAAGACATACCAACACTGGACGTCGGCCGCGGACAAGCGGCAGGAACTGCACACCGTGCTGAGCGACGGCCTGGTCATGCTGGCCAGCATTGCCGTCGGCGCGCCGGTAATCGTCTTGCTCACCGCCATAATGTCCGTCGGCCACTAGGCAAGACGGCATTCCTCTGTCCGCCTCCGTCCGGGCCGGTTATCTTTCTCCCCGAGACTGTAAGACTTGGCACGTGAAGCCGCGCCAGGCGGCCGCGCGCCGCCGGCAGGGGAGCTACCGTGGCCGACCCGTCACGAGACCGAAATCTAGCCGAAACCCAGGACTTCTATGCCCGCGGCTTTCGCGTCGCCATGGAGCCGGTCTGGGGCGAACACCTTCATCTGGGACTGTTCGAGGGTCCGCTGGACCCTCTGCGCGACGCCCAGGAGCGCGCCGTCCGGGCCATGGCGGACGATCTGCTCCTCTCGCCGGACTCCACCGTGCTGGAGGTCGCCTGCGGCCTCGGCCCGGCGGCCCGGCACTTGGCCGACCGCTACGGCTGCCGGGTCTTCGCCAGCAACATTTCCGAGCGCCAACTGAACCAGGGCCTGGCGCTGACCAGAGACGCAGGGCTCGGCGAGCGGGTCGCCTTCCTCGGCGCCGACTTTCACCGCCTGCCCTTCGCCGACGGCTGCTTCGATCTCTGGTGGTGCCAGGAATCGCTCCTGCACTCGCCGGACAAGACGGCCGTGCTGGCAGAGGCTCGGCGGGTGCTCCGACCCGAGGGCTGGCTGGTGCTGTCCGATGTCACCCTGGCCCGCTGGGTCAGCGAGGCGGACCGGGAGGCGATCTACGCCCGGGTCAAGTCGCCGGGCATGTGGGACCGGGGCGACTACGACCGGGCGCTCGCCGCCCTCGGCTTCGAGGTGGTGCGCTTCGAGGACTGGTCGCCCCACGTGGCGCCCAGCTATGCCGCCATCCGGGCCGCCGCCGTGCGACACCTGGATCGCTATCCCGTCGCCCTGCCGGCGGTCGAGACCGACCAGGCCCTCGCCCAGTTCCAGCTCTGGATCGAGGCCGCCGAAGC
>CALJXB010000316.1 GCA_937974415.1 uncultured Kiloniellales bacterium | reverse complement strand
CTTCGCCCGCGACGATGCCTACGAGCTGATCGGCGAGGTGAGCTACAGCCGCTCCGGCGGCCCGAGCAGCGCGCGGCTGGAGGCCGTCGCGACGGAGTTGGACGAGGGGGTGGAGGCGCGGGCCTTCGCCTCGGGCATGGCGGCCATCGTCGCCGTCTTCGAAACTCTGGAAAGCGGCCAGCACGTGGTCGCCCCCCGGATCATGTATCACGGTGCCCAGGACTGGCTCCGGCGCCTCGCCGAAAAGCGCGACATCGGGCTCACCCTGTTCGATGCGGCCGACCCCACGGCGCTGGCGGCGGCCGTCCGGCCGGGCGAGACAGCCATCGTGTGGATCGAGACGCCAGTCAACCCGACCTGGGACGTGATCGACATCGCCGCCGCGGCCGAGGCGGCCCACGGGGCCGGCGCCATCCTGGCGGTCGATGCAACGGCGTCTACGCCGGTGCTGACCCGGCCGCTCGCCCTCGGCGCCGACCTGGTGTTCCACTCGGCCACCAAGTACCTGAACGGCCCTAGCGACCTGACGGCCGGCCTCCTGGTGACCCGGGAGGAAGATGGGCGCTGGGAAGAGATTAAGGCGCTGCGCCGGCTGATGGGCGGTGTGCTCGGCGCGTTCGAAGCCTGGCTGCTGCTGCGCGGACTGCGCACGCTCTATCTCAGGGTCGAGCGGGCCTCGGTCAGCGCGCTTCAGATCGCCCGGCACTTCGAGGGGCACCCCAGGCTGGCCGCGGTGCTCTATCCCGGCCTCGAAAGCCACCCCGGCCACGCCGTCGCGGCGCGGCAGATGACCGGCGGCTTCGGCGGCATGCTGTCCCTGCTGGTCGCGGGCGATGCGGCGGCGGCCCGCGCCGTGGCGACCCGCACCCGGCTCTTCGTCCCCGCCACGTCGCTCGGCGGCGTCGAGAGCCTGATCGAGCACCGCGCCACCATCGAGGGCCCGCACTCCCAGGTGCCGGCGAACCTGCTGCGGCTCTCCATCGGCATCGAGGACTCCGCTGACCTCGTCGCCGACCTGGAGCAGGCCTTGGCGGGGGGCTGACCTCGGTGGCCCGCAAATAGGAAAGGGGGCGGCGTTGCTGCCGCCCCCTCGGTTCGCTGGGCAGGCTGGGCCTTCTTCACGCCGCCTGCAGAGCCACTTGCCCCCGCCGTGCCCGGACGATTTGGGCCAGGGCGGCGAAGTGGAGGGCGATGAAGAGCGGGACGCCGAAGCCGGGGAAGAGGAAGAGCGGCCAGACCTCCATGGGCGCGCTGTTGGGCAACCCGGCGTGAATCGCCGGGAAGGCGCCGGAGGCCAGCATGGCGGTTCCGGCGGCGGCGACGAAGTCGATGAGCCCGGCCAGATGGAACCAGAGATAGCCGCGGCTGGCCGCATAGCCCGGGTCGCGGGCGAGGCGCGCGGCCACGAAGGGGGCGGCCAAGCCAACGGCGAGGTCGCCCAGGCCGGCCGGCCAGGCGAAGAGCCCCGGCAGCACGCCGTAGGCGTAGAGCGGCAGGAAGCCGAAGCCAATCACCCGCCAGGCCTGGAACAGGGTCAGCATGCGCAGGTCGAGGCCGAGCACCCAGTGGCGGAAGCGAGGCAGCGCGGCGTAGGCCAGAACCAGGGCCGTCACCGGTATGAAGATCGCCAGCAACACCGGGCGGAAGACCGGCCCGGGTTCGGCCGTCAAGGCGCCGGTCGTGCCGATCGCAGCGGCGACGGCAAAGGCGGCGGCGAGACCGATGGCCAGGAGGGTCTTGGCCCTGGCCGTGAGGCGGATCTGGAAGCTTTCTTCGGGGGTCCACATGGGTTTCGTCCTTTCATGGATTAAAAGTGCATATACACCTGTTATTGCAAAAAAATCCGGCGGAATCACGCGAGAGTCTCGACCGCTTCGGTCAGGGCCGTGACCAGGCGATCGGCGCGCGCAGCGCCCAGTTTGCGGCGGACCCGGGCTTGCGCCTTGCGCCACTCGGGAAAGGCGCGGGCGAGCACCCTGTGGCCGGCCGCGCTCAGTTCTGCCACCCGTGTGCGCCGGTCCTCGCCCGATGCGATCCGGGCCAGGTCCTGGCGCTCCAGGGCGGCCAGGTTGCGGGTCAGCGTCGTGCGGTCCATGACCAAAGCCTTGGCCAACTCCTGGATAGTGACCGGCGCCATCAAGCGCAGCGCGGTCAAGAGCGTGAACTGGGTCATCTTCAGGCCGAAGGGCCGCAAGGCGTCGTCGTAGTAATGCATGACCGCCCGGTCGGCCCGGCGCATGCGGTTGGCGACGCAGCCCTGGGCGATTTCCCGGGCGCCTTTCAGGTCGAGCCGTTCGGTCGCTTTCGCCATAGTGATATATGTATATGCACCTATCGGATCTGTTTCAAGAGGTCTGCGGCAAAAATTCTTGGTTCGGGGTCAGGCGCCCGCATGCGGGCGAAGGCCCGGCTTAGCCGTTGTCGACGGCCACCACGCCCTGCGAGACCAGCACCGAGACCTCGGCCTCGTCGTAGCCGAGGCCGGCGAGGATCTCGGCCGTGTGCTCGCCGAAGCGAGGCGCGCCCTGCCGGCGCGGGCCCTCGCGCCCGGAGAACTTGATCGGGCAGCCGATCGCCGGCACCGGTCCGACCGAGCTGTGGCTCACCTCCATCACCATGTCCCGCGCGAGCACCTGGGGGTGACGGTGCATCTCGTTCACTGTCAGAACCGGGCCGGCGGGCATGCCGGTCTCCTCCAGCACCGTCATCCAGTCTTCGGTGGTCTTGGTGCGGAAGCGCTCGCTCAGGATGGCGTCGAGCGCCGCCAGATTCTTCATGCGCGCCGCCGCGTCGGCGAAGCGCGGGTCCTGGCCGAGCGCCTGGAGCTCGAGGATGTCGAGCAGCCGGCGCCAGTTGGCCTCGTTGGCGGTGCCGAGCGCGATCCAGCCGTCGGCGGTTTCGAAGGCCTGGTAGGGGGCGTAGAGCGGGTGGGCCGTGCCGAGCGCCCGCGGCGTCTGGCCCGAGGCGAAGGCGAGCGCCGACTGCCAGTAGGTCATGATGACGCCGGCCTCGAGCAGGGAGGTATCGATGTGCTGGCCGTTGCCGGTGCCGTTGCGCTCGTTGAGCGCCGCCAGTACGCCGATGACGCAGAGCAGGCCGGCGATGATGTCGGTCATGGGCGAGCCGCATTTGAGCGGCGGCCGGTCGGGGCCCTCGCCGGTGATGCTCATGATGCCGCTCATGGCCTGGGCCACCAGGTCGAAGCCGCCCCGGTCGCGCCACGGGCCGGTCAGGCCGTAGCCGGTGATCGAGCCGTAGACCAGGTGCGGATAGCGCGCCTTGAGCTCTTCGGCGCCGAAGCCGAGCCTGTCCAGCACGCCGGGGCGGTAGTTCTCGATCAAGATGTCGGCGCCGGCCAGCAGGCGGTGCAGCACCGCCTTGCCCTCGGGCGCCTTGAGGTCGAGGCCCAACGAGTACTTGTTGCGATTGACGGTCATGAAGCTCGCCGTCTGGTCGCCGATCCAAGCCTCGTCCACGGTGTCGAAGCGGGTGGACTCGCCACGGGGCGGCCGCTCCACCTTGATCACCTCGGCCCCCAGGTCGGCCAGCATCATCCCGCAGGTGGGCGCCGAGAGGATGTGGGACAGCTCGACCACCCGGATGCCGGCCAAGGGGCCATGGTTGGTGCCGAAGTCTGCGACGTTGTCTTCGCTCATGCGGATTACTCCCGGTTCGCGCGGGTCTCACCCTAGAGGACCGAACGCGGCAGGAATATATCGCGCTTTACCGCTGGCCGCGAATGACCGAGACGACGAGCAGCAGGCCGTAGGCGACGGCCACCAGGGCCGGCAGGCCCTCCGGCCCGAACCGCTCCATGGCGGCTCCCCCCAGGCTCGGCCCGGCGATGCCGCCGAGCCCGAACATGGCGGTCAGCGCCGCCGTTCCGGCGAGCAGCTCGGAGCCGGTGAAGCGGTCGCCCAGGTCGGCCAGCGCCAGGGTGAAGATGCCGAAACCGGCCGTTCCCCAAATGAGGACCAGCGGCCATTGCCAGAAGGTCCCCATGGCGGTCGGCAAAACGAGGGCGCCGAGGGCGGTCGAAAACGCGCAGGCGTTCAGCACCCGGCGGCGGCCGACGACGTCGGCCAACCAGCCGAGCGGAAACTGCAGGACGATGTTGCCAGCGATGAGCACGCCCAGGAGATAGCTGGCGGTGGCTTCGTCGAGACCGCGCTGCAAGCTGTAGAGCGGGAACAGCGACAGGGTCGCGATGTCGAACACGCCGAGCAGGAAGGCGGCCAGCAGCAGGGTTGGCGCGCGCGGCAGGAAGGCCAGGAACGAGGACCGGCGTTCGGCCTGGAACGCAGGCAGGGTCCGCCGGGCGCAGACCATGAAGACCAGGCCGGTCAGGGTGAAGGCGATGCCGACAAGGAACGGCGGCCAGCCCTCGGTGCCGGTGGTCGGCAGCAAGAAGGGGCCGCTGGCGAAGCCGAGCGAGAGCAGACTGGCGTAGACCGCGATCACCCGGCCGCGATTGCGGCCGCTGGCCAGCTGGTTGATCCAGACCTCGCTGATGGCGAACAGGCCACCCTCCACGATCCCCAGCAGGAAGCGCAGCACGAACCAGGCTGCGAGGGAGTCCCAGACTTTAAACAGCACCCAGAGGATCGCGGTAACTGCGATGCAGCCGACGGCGAAGTGCCAGGGGCCGAGCCGTGTGGCCAGGGTTGGCACGAAGAGCGCCGAAAGCACCAGGCCGAGCGGCAGCATGGAGGCGTTCAGGCCGATGACCAGCGGGCTGACGCCGCGGTCCTCGAGCAGCAGGGAGAGCAGCGGGTAGCTCAGCCCTATGGTGACATCGAAAACCATAAGGCAGACGATCACGGCGGCGAAGGGCCGCCAGGCGATCCCGCCGGGCCCGCCCCCAATCTCGCCCCCTGTCCCGTCCCCTATCTCGCTCTGGGGTCCGGGAGTCTTCGGCCGATCGGTTGCCCCCGTCGTCACGTTTTGCACCACCTGTAGCCGAACATAACTATCAAAAACGATTTTACTGGTGATATTGCCTTTCGCGAGCTAACCTGTCAAACTCCTTTTACTGGTTAGACAGGACCGCACATGGCCGACGCGAGCGACTTGCCGCTGCTGGGCGGACACCTCTCCCTCGACTTCGCCAACACCCTGGAATGGCGGGACAGCGAACGGGAGAAGGACTGGCTCACCGGCTACGACGCCTTGGTGGCCTGGGCCCTCAAGGCCGGCGCCGTCGAGGCGCGCGAGGCGGAGGAACTGCGGGCTTATTCCGACTGGGCGCCGGGCAGCGCGGCCGAGGTGCTCGCCGAGGCCCGGGCCCTGCGGGCGGCTTTTTACCGGGTGGCCTCGGCCCTGGCCGCAGGTGGGGCGGCGGGCGAGATCCCGGCCGGAGACCAGCTCGATGACCTAAACGTCCGGCTCGCGCCGTTGCTGGGCCAGACCCGCCTGAACAGAACGTCGGCCGGCCTAGTGTCCGCTTGGGGCGGTGCCTCGGACGACCTGGCGCGGGTGCTCTGGCCGGTCGCCCGCGCGGCCTTCGATCTCCTGACCGGGGCCGAGGCCGGGCGCCTGCGCGAATGCGCCGGGCGCGACTGCCACTGGCTGTTCCTCGACCGCAGCAAGAACGGCTCGCGGCGCTGGTGCGCCATGGCGAACTGCGGCAATGCGGCCAAGGCCCGCCGCCACCGGGCCAAATCCCACCGGGCCAGATCACAGCGCGGTCGCCGCCAAAACACCGCTGACTCGGGAGGGCAAGCAGCGTGAAGCCGGAGGCGGAGGAGGTCGGCACATGACAGGCATCCGGTTCAACACCGAGTCCGTTTGGCGCGACGAGACCTTTCCGCACAGTCAGGCGGTGGTCGAACCGGACGGCAGGCGCGTCCATCTGACGGGGCAGGTCGCCTGGACGCCCGGGTTCGAGGTCGTGGGGCGCGACGACCCCACGGCGCAGACGACCTACGCGATCGACAACATCGAGCGGGTGCTTGGCGGCTTGGGCGGCTGCATCGAAGACGTCGTGTCGGTGACGATGTACTACGTTCGCGACGAAGACCTGGACGCGATCCAAGAGGTTCGCCGCGCTCGCTTCAGCCTGCAGGCCGGACCGGCAGCGACGGGCGTAAAAGTCGCCGCGTTGGTCGATCCCGCCCTACTCGTCGAGCTAACCGTGGTGGCCGTAATTCCACACCGCCGCTTTATCGAGCCCGACGCATGAGGGCCTTCCGGAAAACACAGCGCCAAAAGGAAAGGGCCGGACCGGCGAGATACCGGCCCGGCCCCACGTCAGTGTGCGTTACATCATCGCCTGGTCGACCATGGGCTGCCAGGCGCTTTGGTTCTCGTCGACCCACTTCTTGGTCACCTCTAGGGCGTCCTGGCCCTGATTGTCGATCAGGTCCATCAGGGGCTCCTGCACGTCGTTGGTGATCTGGAAGACCTGCAGGAACTTGAAGGCCTGCGGCCACTTCTCGGCGCTGCCGGGCCAGACCGCCTTGAAGGTGCGCGGCTTCTCCATGCTCGCCTTGGCCACCAGGTCCTCGGGAATGTCGACCCAGCCGGTCTCGGTGGTCGAGAGCACCCAGTGGGGCGCCCAGAACATCATGACGAGCGGCGACTTCTTCTGGATTGAAGCGTTGAGCTCGGCCACCAGCGCGCCTTCGCTGCCGGCCGGAACCGATGCGAAGGGCAGGCCTTCGGCGACGATCATCTGGGTCGCCCGGTCGCCCCAGTCGGCCGGATACTCGAGGAAGCGGCCGTTCGGGAAGGTCTCGGCCACCGCGAAGATCTCGGCGCAGCCGATGAAGGCGTCCCAGGCCGGCAGGCCGGGGCAGGCCTCTTCCACGTGCTTGGGATAGAGCCAGCCCTCGCGGGCGTCGAGACCGGTGTCGCCGATGTCCTGGATCTTGCCCTGCTCGATCAGCGACGGGAAGAACTCGCCGAGATTGTTGTCCCAGACCTCCAGCGAGCCGGTGATGCTGCCGTCGGCGATCGCCGTGGCCGAGGGCAGATAGGCCGCCGTCACGTATTCCACGTTGTAGCCCATGCGCTGGAGGATTTCGCCGGCGATGTAGGTGGTGATGTGCTGGCCGGTCCATTCGGCAAGCGCCAGGACGATGGGGTCCTGGGATTCGGGGGCATCTTGGGCCTTGGCGCCGGTCGTGCCCGCGGCGACTGCGAAAACCGCGGCGGCCAGCATCGACCCGATTGCGCCCATAGATTTGCGAAACATAAGCGTCTCCCTGCCATTTGTTTTAGTTTCCTAACCTTGATCGCATATTTCGGGGGGGCTGGTCCATATGCGACGTTCACTTTGGCGTTTGGCGGACCCACCTGCCAATTTGCTCTCGGTCCGTTTAACTTTGGCGAGAGTCGACAGAACCGAGGGAGGCGAACCGTGACGACCGACCTGAAAGCCAAGGCCCAGGCCTTCCATGATCTCCACCGGCAGCCGGGCTG
>CALJXB010000315.1 GCA_937974415.1 uncultured Kiloniellales bacterium | reverse complement strand
GAGCGAAGCGCCCGCGCCCGTGAGCCGCCTCGACAGTTTCATCCGGCGCCTGGAAGCGCAGCGAGCCTGCATCGACGCCGCGGCCAAATGGGTTGCCGAGCTCGACGGGCCCGCCTTCGAGCTCGGCCTCGGCAACGGCCGGACCTACGACCATTTGCGCGAACGGCTGGACGGACGGGAAATCTTCGTGTTCGAGCGGCAACTGGCCGCTCACCCGGCCTGCATCCCGGACTCCGAGCACCTCATTCTCGGCGACATTCACAAGACTTTGCCGGCCGCCCTGGCCCGTTTCGAGGGGCGCGTGACCCTCATCCACAGCGACATCGGGACGGGAGACGAAGAAGCTAACGCCGCCATCGCGTCCTTTCTCTCCGGTTATCTGACGAAGTTCCTGCGGCCCGGCGGCGTGATCATGGCCGATCAGCCCATGACCCTGACCGACGTCGCTGCGCTTCCCTTGCCCGAGGGGGTGAAGCCGGGGCGCTATTTCATCTATCGGCGCCACCCATAATCGCCACCCCGGGTCAGCGTCACGCCAGGTCGAGCATCACCGGGACGTGGTCCGAGGGCCGTTCCCAGGTGCGGGTGGCCTTGACCACCTCCACCCGGGCCAGGCTGGGCGCGAGCGGCGGCGTCACCCAGACGTGGTCGAGCCGCCAGCCGTAGTCCTTGGCGAAGGCCTCGGGATAGCGGTAGCCCCACCAGGTATAGAGCGACGCGGGCGGCGGGGCGAAGTGGCGGGCGGCGTCGAGAAACCCGCCGGCCTTGAGCAGGCGCGCCATGTGCTGGGACTCGACCGGCGTGTGACCGACGCTGCGCAGTAGGCGCTTGTGGTTCCAGACATCGCAGTCGAGCGGCGCCACGTTGAGGTCGCCGACCAGAACGATCGGCCGGTCCTTGACCGCCTCCCGCCGGCACCAGCTTGCCATCTCCTTCAGGAAGCGCAGCTTGTGGGCGAACTTGTCGTTGGTCTCCGGATCGGGCACGTCGCCGCCCGACGGGACATAGAAATTGTGCAGCTCGACGCCATTTATGCGGACAAAGGCATGGCGTTTGTCGTCCTTTTTGCACCAAACGCGCGCGCCTTGCTCGTCGAACGGCAGGCGCGAGGCGATGGCCACCCCGTGATAAGCCTTCTGCCCGACCGCCAGAATGTGGCGGTAGCCGATCTCCTCGAACGCCCCATAGGGGAAGGCATCGTCGGTCACCTTGGTTTCCTGGCAGCAGACGACATCCGGTCGCGCCTCCTCGAGGAAGCGTTTGAGGTGCTCGATGCGGGAGCGGATCGAGTTGACGTTCCAGGTGGCGAGTCTGAGCGGCATCGAAGAGGTCCGGAGCTGTCGGGGCGGCGGTCGCGCAAGCTTAGCCCCTGCCCGCGGCCAGGCAATGGTGGGAGCCGGGGGCGGGAGACGGTGTTGAAGGCCCTGAAAAGCGGAACGCCCGGTCGGGGGGATCCGGGCGTTCCTTTCTCTCCGCGGAGTGGTGAAGCCTCGGCAGGGGACCGATTGGCTCCACGCTGATTGTCGGCATTCCTGTCCAACAATCCTTGAATGGTTAATGTAGGCGCTTTCCCCGCGCATACAATTGCAGCTCTCGCTCTACTGTTATGCGCCCGGAGCATGGCTGGCCTGCGTATGGCTCAGGGCCTTCGAAATCCCGACCGGTTCGGGCGGCCGACTGGGTCCGAAAGCAGGCCTTGACTGGCAGGCGCGGCTGCCGCGGCTTATGTTTGGCCGATGGAACACTCGCTCGACATACTGCTGACCTGGAAGACAGCCGCGGTCGCGTTTTGGTTCCTGCTGTTCTTTGCTGGTGAGCGCCTGGCACCGGCCGCCGCAAGGCCGGCGGTGGCCGAGGGGCGCCCGGCCGGCGGCCTTTACCGTCTGGGGCGAAATCTGGCGCTCTGGCTGGTCAACGTGGGGCTGTCGCCGCTCATCGTCGTGCCGCTCTCCTTTTGGGCCAGCCAGGCTGCCCTCGACTGGCGGCCCCAGGCCTGGTCGGGTTGGCCGGGCCTGCTGGTCGACCTCGTCCTGTTGGACTTTCTGATCTACTGGTGGCACCTGGCGAACCACCGGGTGCCTGTGCTCTGGCGGTTCCACGAGGTCCACCACCTGGACCGCTTCCTCGACACCACCTCGGCCCTCAGGTTCCACTTCGGCGAGGTGGTGCTTTCGGCTCTGGCGCGAGCCGCGGTGATCTATCTCCTGGATTTTCCGTTCAGCTCGATCCTGGCCTTCGAGACCCTGCTGCTGATGGCCACCCTGTTCCATCACTCCAACCTGCGCCTGCCGGCCGGGCTCGAGGCGGCCCTCAGCCTGCTGATCATCACCCCGTCGATCCACTGGGTGCACCACCACGCCCGCCAGAGGGATACGGACAGCAACTACGGCACGGTCTTCAGCTTTTGGGACCGCCTCTTCGCCAGCCGCAGCCCGACCCGGCGGGATCCGGGTATGGAGATCGGCGTGCAAGGCCACGAGGAGCGATCCCTCGCCCAGCTGGTCTTGCGGCCGTTCCTATCGGCTGAGATGCGCAAGGACCCGTGATCGGCGCGGCCGTCCGGATTCGCGGTGCGAGGCCGGCTATTTTCTCCGGTCCGGGAAATGGATGTTCAAGTCGCCGTGCTCGAACAGGCTGCGCTCGACCGCGGCCCCGAAGTCCGGGTTGACCAGCGCCACCTGGGT
>CALJXB010000314.1 GCA_937974415.1 uncultured Kiloniellales bacterium | reverse complement strand
TTTCCAGGATCGCCAAACTGGAGAGATCCGGCGCATGTTCGACCCCGATTCGGCCGCCAGCGTCGAGCGCGCGCTCGCGGAACAGGGCGAGCCTCTCCTCAAGGGCGGCAGCTCGTACTCCAATATTTTCACGGGTGGTGCGGCCGAGTCCCACTTTTGCCCCGCGTCGCTGGGCTGGAACTCCGTCCTCAGGGCTGCCAATCCCATCGCCCTCGCATTCCTTGTGTTGAGCAATGCCGCAAGCGCCCTCCGCACCATAGTCTTGTTGGTCGTGGAGGTCGTGATCGCCGTCGCGGACATGGCTCGCGGCCTCATCGCCGGCCGCAACCTTGTTAAAGAGCTCAAGTTCGTTCCGACGCGAGTCGTGATTTCCATCTTGCTGCGCGAATTGATTACTATCGGCGCCGAGTTGGATGTCTCTCGAGGCCTGCCGGTCGTTCATCTAAATTTCTTGGGCTATGACGAACAGGCACATCGTAGAGGTCCGGCATCGAGGTTCGCCCATTGGTCCCTCAAAGGGATCGACGGCTGCATCAGCCGAGTCTGGCATGCGGCAAAGCGTTCCAGCCGACGCAGTTACGATGTATGGGTGTACTCCGATCATGGCCAGGAAGAGGTAGTCCCCTACCCGGTGCTGTGGGGCCGAAACCTTGATGAGGCGATTGCCGAGGTTTTTGAGCAGGTGACACAGGGTGCGCGCATTCAGCCTGTGATCGGCCCAAGAGGCGAGCAGTCGCAGCGGGCCCGGCTGCTGGGTGGCGGGGCGGCGAAAAATGCCTTGCCTGTCTATGCTCCAAGTGAGGCCCGGGGGGACGGTCACGACGTCACAGTAGCCTCGATGGGCCCGGTCGCTCTGGTCTATCTGCGCCGGGCTCTTCCACGCGAAGTCCGTGACCAGGTCGCCAGAGCGCTGGTCGAGACCGCGAAGGTGCCCTTGGTCCTGGCCGCCGATGGGGATTGCCACGTCACGGCGTGGACACGGGCGGGAACGTTTTCCTTACCGGACCAGAGGGCCGAGGTCCTTGGCGGCGATCATCCCTTTTTGACTGAAGTGACCGGGGATCTGACGGCCTTGTGTCGCCACCCCAACGCGGGAGATTTCGTTCTTTGCGGATGGGCCAAGGGCACTCAGTCCTGTAGCTTCGCGCTCGAGAACGGTTCGCACGGCGGTCCCGGCCCGGAGGAATCCGGGGCCTTCGCCTTACTGCCGGGGGACACGCCCTTGGCACGCTTGGGGCGAGATTTCCTGCGACCTAGTGATCTTCGCGAAGCCGCCCAGCGGTTGCTGGAACGAAAGCCGGCGAAATTCACGACTAGGCGCCGCAGCGAGAGCCCCAAGGGCCGAAGACTCCGGCTCATGACCTACAATGTGCACGGTTGCGTCGGCATGGATGGCAAGCTGTCACCGGAGAGGATCGCCCGCGTCGTCGCCGAATACGCACCCGACGTGGTCGCCCTTCAGGAGCTCGATGTCGGGCGCTCGCGCAGCGGCTGGATCGATCAGGCGCAATCGATCGCGCGCCATTTGGAGATGGAGTTCCACTTCCATCCTGCCCTGAGCGTCGAGGAGGAGCTTTACGGCGATGCCATTCTGTCGACTCGTCCCATGCGCTTGGTACGGGCGGACAGACTGCCCGAGCCCGGCGGGTTGGGCCAGTTGGAGCCGCGCGGGGCGCTGTGGGTCGCCGTCGAGATTGACGGGATCGAGGTGCAAATCGTCAATACGCACCTGGGCCTGCTGCCTGGCGAACGGCGCCTACAGGCGGAGGCCTTGCTGGGCGATGACTGGGTCGGCGGCATGGCCCCTGCCACTCCCAAGATTCTCTGCGGCGATTTCAACGCGATACCTTCGTCGCCCGTATACCGCCGCTTGTCGGCGCAACTGCGGGATTCCCAGACGATGCTTGAGGAGCAGCGGCCGAGGAAGACCTTCTTCGGGCGGTATCCCACGGCGCGGATCGATCACGTCTTCGTCGGAGCCGGGATCGAGGTGCTTGGGGTGGAGGTGCCAAGAGCCCACACGGCTCGTGTCGCCTCAGACCATCTTCCGCTCGTTGTCGACTTGCTTATTTCGGAAACCGCATAGGGGCGTTCCCAATAGTGGCGATCCCGCAACCATTTGAACTCGGACCAAGACCCCGTCAATGGTCGGCCAGAGCCGCAAAATGTTCAAAGATGTTCAGTCTCAAAATCGCTGCAGTCGTAGCCGAGTTTATTGAGGCCTTCTGCCAGGTAGTCGCTGAGAAGCGGTGTCCCTAGCAGGTAGTCTGCCGTATGATCGCTACGGGCAGCAGTGGCTTCGTTTCGGATAGTGCTCCATTCGTCTTTAGACCCGTCTCCGCGACCCAACCAGAGCAGCGTTACCAAGTCGATCTGTTCGTCCTCATTCAAACTGTCGACAAGCGTTCTGATTTCCACGTCGACGGGATCGTCGGGATAGTCTTCGAGCACCCCGCGCATATCCTCGTCCGATGGATTGGAGCCGGGGTCGGGCTCGACGACCGGGACCTTGGCGTCGAACTCGCGCGCCTTGATGATGAGATAGCAGACTTTCTGTGGGTCGATTTGAAGCATTGCGTGAAACTCCAGTTCGCCACCTTGCCTGATTTGGGCCGGGGTCTTCGGCTGACTTTCGCGTATCTCGCTTCTTAAGCCCAACGGCGGCTACCTCCTTTGACCTGCATCAAGACTGTCGCGCTTTGCCTGACAACGGATGGCCAGTGACCTACGGCTGATCGAGGTCCTTCGGCCTCAGGCACTCGACGGTCGTGACGATTTCCTAGAGTTTGCACGATGGCCTATTTCGGTTCCTAGATTCAGCGCTCAGTCAGGTGATGTTTGCCGATCGGTGTCACCGTGGAGGCCTGGGGGCCCTTTGCACTCTCGCCCTCGGCGACAACCAGACGAACCTCGTCGCCCACGTCCAGTTTTGCGAAGCCGTCGTTCACGACGCTGTTGCGATGAAAGTAGATCTCCTGCCCGTCAGGGAGCGTTGCAATGCCGTAGCCCTGTAGCCCGTTGAGGGTCGATACCGCTCCGTGGACAGGCACCTCGTGGGCCTTGACCTTGCCGGCAGCTTTTCGTGAATGGTCCTCCAGCTGTCGGCGGGCAGCATCGAAAGCGTCCCGTATGGCCACATAGACATCTTCGTGGGCGTGATGCTGGCCCGGATCGCGATCGACGATGAGCGTGCGACCGGGCACGCCGATTTCGATGCGCACGTGGTAGATCTTGCCCTTGCGATGATGTCGGTGCGGTGCCTCGACCACGACGCGACAGGCGTTGATTCGCCCGAAGAAGGTCTCGAGCTTGTCGACCCTTTCGCGGACCTTTGCCTCGACCGCATCGGAGGGATCCATATTGCGAAATGACAGCTCGAGTGGGACGTCCATGTTTTTGCTCCTCTGTTATGCCTTTGCTCACTCGCCATCGGCGCCTCGATAGGCCCATACCTGCCCGGATGGCCTAGCCTTTGATACAAACGATCGGCTCCAGACGCGCCACCTTCCGGGCAATGTTGGCGCCTTCGGCGGCGTCGACTACGGCGTTGACATCCTTGTAGGCGTCCGGCGCCTCTTCGGCTACGCCGCGAAACGAGGGACTGCGTATGATAATCCCGCGCTCCGCCAAATTGTCGACCACCTGGCGTCCGTGCCACAACTTTCGTGCCTGGTGCCGGCTCATCTGACGCCCGGCGCCATGACAGGCCGAGCTGAACCCGCGCGCTTCGTTGTCCCGGAGCCCCACCAGCACATAGGAAGCGGTCCCCATCGTGCCACCGATGAGTACGGGTTGACCCACCGGCCGCAAGTCGGGTGGAAGGTCCGGGTGATCGGGGCCGAACGCCCGGGTCGCCCCCTTGCGATGGATGTAGACCTCCTGCGACTGCCCGTTGACGCGGTGTCTTTCCACCTTGCAGGTGTTGTGCGAAACGTCGAACAGCAGGGGAAGGCCAGCGTCGGGGAAGAGGTCGGCGAAGACCCTTCGGGTCAAGTCCCCGATGATTTGCCGGTTGGCCAGAGCGCAATTGATCGCTGCCCGCATGGCGCCGAGGTAGCGCTGGCCGAGGGGCGAATTGATCGGCGCGCAGGCCAGCTCCCGGTCGATGAGGGTAATCCCATGGTCCGGTGCCGAGACCACCATCTCTTTCAGGAATTCCGTGCCGATTTGGTGCCCCAGGCCGCGCGAGCCGCAGTGGATGCTGACCACGACCTGGCCCTGTTCAAGGCCGAAGGTAGCTGCTGACTCAGTATCAAAGACCTGGGCGATCTCTTGGACTTCCAGATAGTGGTTGCCCGAGCCCAGGGTGCCCATTTCGCGCGTCTGGCGCTTTTTGGCACGGTCGGACACGAACTCCGGTTTGGCGTCCGCCATGCGGCCCTGTTCCTCGATGCGCACAAGATCGGCTGGGCTGCCGTAGCCTTGGTCCACTGCCCAAGCGGCGCCGCCGGCCAGCATTTCGTCCATGGTTTCGCCGTCCAGGACGATCCGCCCCCGGCTGCCGAGGCCGGCAGGAATCTCGGCGAACAACTTGTCTGCCAGTTCCACCTTCTTCGACTCCACTGCGGCCCGCGTGAGGCCAGTCAGCAGACAGCGCACCCCACAGGAGATGTCGAA
>CALJXB010000313.1 GCA_937974415.1 uncultured Kiloniellales bacterium | reverse complement strand
GCCGGAGATCGACGCCACCCTGGTGGCCGAGAACATCGCCCAGCAGCTCGAGCGGCGGGTCGCCTTCCGCCGAGCCATGAAGCGCGCCGTGCAGTCGGCCATGCGCTTGGGCGCCGAGGGCATCCGGATCAACTGTGGTGGCCGCTTGGGCGGCGCCGAGATCGCCCGCACCGAGTGGTACCGCGAAGGCCGCGTGCCGCTCCACACCCTGCGTGCCGACGTCGACTTCGGCGAGGCGACAGCGCTCACCACCTACGGCACCTGCGGCGTCAAGGTCTGGGTCTTCAAGGGCGAGATCATGGCCCACGACCCCATGGCCCAGGACAAGAAGCTGCAGGAAGCCCAGGCCGGGCGCTGAGCGGGGACGGAGTTTAAGGAAACCAGGCTATGCTGCAGCCGAAACGGACCAAATACCGCAAGGCCCACAAAGGGCGGATTCATGGGCTTGCCAAGGCCGGCACGACCTTGAATTTCGGCGCCTACGGCCTCAAGGCGACGGCGCCGGGGCGCGTCTCGGCGCGCCAGATCGAGGCCGCGCGGCGCGCCATCACCCGCCACATGAAGCGCGTCGGCAAGCTGTGGATCCGGGTCTTTCCCGACGTGCCGGTGTCCCAGAAGCCGGCCGAGGTGCGCCAGGGCAAAGGCAAGGGCTCGCCGGAATGGTGGGCGGTTCGGGTCAAGCCCGGGCGCATCATGTTCGAGCTCGACGGGGTGCCGCGCGACGTCGCCGAACGCGCCTTTACCCTGGCGGCGGCCAAGCTGCCGATCCACACCCGCTTCGTAACCCGTCTCGGCGAGGAGTAGAGGGCGATGAAGGCCGGAGAGCTCCGCACCAAGTCGGAGGACGAGTTGAAGGACAGCCTTCTGGGATTGCGCAAGGAGGCGTTCAACTTGCGCTTCCAGCGGGCCAGCGGGCAGCTGGAGAACACGGCGCGGATTCGCGAGGTGCGACGCGACATCGCCCGCATCAAGACGGTCCTGCACCAGCGCCAGCAGGCGGATTCCTAGGAGAGAGCGAAATGCCGCGTCGCGTATTACAGGGTGTCGTGGTCAGCGACAAATCCGACAAGACGATCACCGTCTTGGTCGAGCGCCGCCTGATGCACCCCCTCTACAAGAAGTTCATCAAGCGCTCCAAGCGCTACCATGCCCACGACGAAGCCAACAGCGCCAAGACCGGCGACACCGTGCGCATCCGAGAGTGCCGCCCGATCTCCAAGACCAAAACCTGGGAGATCTTGTCCGAGGGGGCCGACGAAGCGGCCGGCGGCACCGCGGCGGTGGAAAGCTGACGCAGAGTTGATGGGGAGTCTCACGCCATGATCCAGATGCAGACACAGCTCGACGTCGCCGACAACTCGGGTGCCCGGCGCGTGCAGTGCATCAAGGTCCTGGGCGGCGCCAAGCGCACCACGGCCCACGTCGGCGACGTCATCGTGGTCAGCGTCAAGGAGGCGATTCCGCGCGGCCGCGTCAAGAAGGGCGACATGCATCGTGCGGTCATCGTACGTACCGCCAAGGAGATCCGGCGCGAGGACGGCAGCACGATCCGCTTCGACAGCAACGCCGCCGTGCTGATCACCCGGCAGAACGAGCCCATCGGCACGCGCATCTTCGGCCCGGTGACCCGCGAGCTCAGGGCCAAGAAGTTCATGAAGATCATATCGCTCGCGCCCGAGGTGCTGTGATGGCCAGGAAGTTCAAGATCAGGAAGGGCGACAAGGTGGTCGCCATCACCGGCAAGGACAAGGGCAAGACCGGCGAGGTCCTGCGCGTGCTGCGCAAGGAGGACCGCGTGCTGGTGCAGGGCCTGAACATGATCAAGCGCCACCAGCGGCCGAGCCAGGTGAGCCCCGGTGGCATCTTGGAAAAAGAGGCGTCGCTGCACATTTCCAACGTGGCGCTGATCGACCCCAAGACCGACGGGCCGACGCGCGTCGGCTTCAAGGTGGTCGAGGGCGAGCGCAAGGTGCGCGTGGCACGCCGCTCCGGCGAGATGATCGACTCCTAGGTGGGATAACGGCGATGAAAGCCCGTCTTCATGAACACTATGAGCAGACCGTGCTGCCGGCCATGATGGAGCAGTTCGGCTACAAGAGCCGCTATCAGGTGCCGGTGATCGAGAAGATCGTGGTCAACATGGGCGTCGGTGAAGGCGTCCAGGATCAGAAGAAGATCCAAGCGGCCACCAGCGATCTGACCCGGATCACCGGGCAGAAGCCGATCGTCACCCGGGCCAAGAAGTCGATCGCCAGCTTCAAGCTGCGCGAGGGTATGGAGATCGGCTGCAAGGTGACGCTCAGGCGCACCCGCATGTACGAGTTTCTCGACCGGCTGGTCACCATCGCCCTGCCGCGGGTACGCGACTTCCGGGGCATCCCGAGTCGCTCGTTCGATGGCCGCGGCAATTTCGCGATGGGCCTGAAGGAGCAGATCGTGTTCCCGGAGATCGATTACGACAAGGTCGACGAGGTGCGCGGCCTCAACGTCGTCATCGTGACCACGGCAGAGAGCGACGAAGAGGCCAAGGTGCTGCTCGAGCAGTTCGACATGCCGTTCCGCAACTGACGGCACGAAAAAAGGGATTTGAAGAGACATGGCCAAGAAAAGCGCGGTTGAGAAGAACAAGCGTCGCAAGCGCCTGGTCAAGAAGTACACCGGCAAGCGCGAGCGACTAAGGGCGGTCGCGCGCGACCGCTCGCTGGCGCCGGAGGAGCGCTTTCAGGCCTTTCTCAAGCTGGCCGAGCTGCCGCGCAACAGTGCCGCCAACCGGGTGCGCAATCGCTGCGAGGTGACCGGCCGACCGCGCGGTTTCTACCGCAAGTTCCGTCTGTCGCGCATCGCGGTGCGCGAGCTGGGCTCTGTCGGGCAGATTCCCGGCATGGTCAAGTCGAGCTGGTAGGAAAGGAGTCGCAATTATGGCGATGAGCGATCCTCTTGGGGATATGCTGACCCGGATCCGCAACGGACAGCGGGCGGGTGATTCCTCTGTGCGCGCGCCGGGCTCCAGGCTGCGCGCGAACGTGCTCGACGTGCTCAAGCGCGAGGGCTATATCCGGAATTTCAGCTCCAGTCAGGTTCGCCCCGGCATTTCGGAGCTGGTCATCGAGCTCAAATACGCCGGCGGCGAGCCGGTGATTCGCTCGATCTCCCGCGTCTCCAAGCCCGGCCGGCGGGTCTATTCCAAGATCAGGGACCTGCCGCGGGAGTACAACGGCCTCGGAATTTCGATCCTCTCGACGCCGCGCGGCGTCCTGTCGGACCACGAGGCACGGGCCGCCAACGTCGGCGGCGAAGTGCTGTGTCGCGTCTTCTAAGGCGGGTATTCTAGGAGTAGCCTCATGTCCCGCGTCGGTAAGAACCCCATAGAGATCCCGGGCGATGTCCAGGTGTCGATCGAAGGCGCGATCTTCACCGCCAAGGGCAAGCTGGGCGAAATATCGCACCGGGTCTCGGATAGCGTCACCACCTCCCTGGAGGAGGGCAAGCTCTCGATCCGGCCGGTCGACGAGTCCAAGACCGCGCGCGCCATGTGGGGCACCACCCGGTCGCTTCTGCAGTCCCTGGTAACCGGCGTATCGACTGGCTTCACCAAGGATCTGGAGATCAATGGCGTCGGCTACCGGGCGGCGGTCCAGGGCAACACCCTGAGCCTGCAGCTCGGCTACAGCCACGACATCGACTACCCGATCCCGGAGGGCATCACCATTGCCTGCGCCAAGCCCACCGCGATCAGCATCTCCGGCGCCAACAAGCAGCGCGTCGGCCAGGTGGCGGCGGAGATTCGCGCCTTCCGCCCGCCGGAGCCCTACAAAGGCAAGGGCATCAAGTACGTGGACGAGGTGATCCTGCGCAAGGAAGGCAAGAAGAAGTAGAGCCATGTCGACAGCAAGAACCTTACAGCAACGCCGCAAGCAGCGGGTGCGCAGCCAGCTCCGGCGGAGGGGCCGGGGCCGGGTGCGGCTCTCGGTGTTCCGCTCGAGCAAGCACATCTACGCCCAGGTCATCGACGACCAGCGCGGCGTCACCATGGCGTCGGCCTCGAGCTTGGATAAGTCCCTGCGCGATGCGCTGAAGTCCGGCGCCGACAAGGACGCCGCGACGGCGGTCGGAAAACTGGTCGCCGAGCGGGCGACGGCGGCCGGCGTCAAGGACGTGGTGTTCGACCGCGGCGGCTATCTCTATCACGGCCGGGTCAAGGCCCTGGCGGAGGCCGCGCGCGAAGGCGGCCTGGCGTTTTAAAGGAACGGATCGATGGCGAAACCGCACAGAGACGGCCGCGGCCGGCGCGACGACCGTGGCGATCGCGAAGACAGCGATCTGGTCGAGAAGCTGGTCAGCATCAACCGTGTCGCCAAGGTGGTGAAGGGCGGCCGCCGCTTCGGTTTCGCGGCCCTGGTGGTGGTTGGCGACGGGCGCGGCCGGGTCGGCCACGGCCACGGCAAGGCGCGTGAAGTGCCGGAGGCGATCCGCAAGGCGACCGAACAGGCCAAGGGCAACCTGATCCGGGTACCCTTGCGCGAAGGCCGGACCTTGCACCATGACGTCAACGGCCGGTTCGGCGCCGGCCGGGTCGTGTTGCGCGCCGCCGACGCCGGCACCGGCATCATCGCCGGCGGCCCGATGCGCGCGGTCTTCGAGGCCCTGGGAGTCCAGGACGTGGTGGCCAAGTCGATCGGCTCGGCGAACCCTCACAACATGATTCGGGCGACCTTCGACGGGCTGTCCAGGTGCTACAGCCCGCGCATGGTGGCCCAACGGCGCGGCCGCAAGGTGTCCGATCTGGTCGGCCGCCGCGAGCACGACGCCGAGGCCCGGGAGTAGGCGGCGATGGCCGACAAGAAAAAGACCCTGCGCGTGACCCAGGTCGGCAGTCCGATCGGACGCTTGGAGTCCCAGCGGGCGACCCTGATCGGCCTGGGTCTGAACAAGATGAACCGCACCCGCGAGCTGGAGGATACGCCGGCCGTGCGCGGCATGATCGCCAAGGTGCACCACTTGGTGCGGGTCGAGGAGAGCGCCTGACGGCGGCTCTTGCCGGCTCGGACTTGAGACAAGGATAGCTTTCGATGAAGTTGAACGAACGGGCCGACAACCACGGTGCGCGCCAGGCGCGCAAGCGGGTCGGGCGCGGCATCGGTTCGGGCACCGGCAAGACCGCCGGGCGCGGCCACAAGGGCCAAAAATCGCGCAGCGGCGTCGCCCTGAAAGGTTTCGAAGGCGGCCAGATGCCGCTCCACCGGCGGTTGCCCAAGCGCGGCTTCAACAATATCTTCGCCAAGCGCTTCGTGGCGCTCAATCTGGACCGCCTGCAGGGCGCCATCGACGCCAAGAAGCTCGACCCCAAGAAACCGATCGACGCCGGTGTCTTGAAGGCGGCCGGGGTGATCAAAAATCCGCGCGACGGCGTTCGCCTCCTTGCACGGGGCGAACTCACGTCCAAGATATCCATTACGGTTGCCGGCGCCTCCAAGAAGGCTGCCGAGGCCGTCGAGAAGGCGGGTGGCAGCCTGACGGTGGCCGCCGGCCGCTCCGGTGCGCCTACCGGGGACGCGACTGGCGCGAAGACCGCCGAAAAAGGCGCCGCGACGCCGGACGGGACCGAGGCCTGAGGCCGCTGGCCCGCGCCGAGCCCGTTTGAGTGCGCCGAGCGCCTGAGGATCGAATAGATGGCATCCGCCGCTGAACAACTGGCACAGAGCTTCAATTTCGGCGCCATCAGCAAGGCGACGGAACTGAAGAAGCGCCTATGGTTCACCCTGGGCGCGTTGATCATCTATCGGCTTGGCACCTACATTCCGGTGCCGGGGATCGATCCGAGCACGCTGGAGCAGATTTTCCAACAGCACTCCGGCGGCATTCTCGGTGTTTTCGACATGTTCGCCGGCGGCGCGCTGGGCCGCATGACGATCTTCGCGCTCAACGTGGTTCCCTACATCACCTCGGCGATCATCATGCAGCTCATGACGCCGATCTCGCCTCAGTTGGCGGCGCTGAAGAAGGAAGGCGAGGCGGGCCGCAAGAAGCTCAACCAGTACACCCGCTATGGCACGGTCCTACTCGCAGCGTTCCAGTCCCTGGCCATCGCCATCGGCCTCGAAGGCATGACCGGCCCGTCGGGCTCGGCGGTGATCGACCCCGGCATCTTCTTCCGGGTCTCCACGGTGATCACGCTCACCGGCGGCACCATCTTCCTCATGTGGCTCGGCGAGCAGGTGACCCAGCGCGGCGTGGGCAACGGCATTTCTCTGATCATCTTCTCGGGCATCGTCGCCAATCTGCCCTCGGCGCTCGCCAACACGCTGGAGCTCGGGCGCACCGGCGCGCTGTCGGCCGCGTTCATCATCCTGCTGCTGGCCATGGGCATCGCCGTCATCGCCTTTATCGTGTTCATGGAGCGGGCCCAGCGGCGGGTGACGGTGAACTATCCCAAGCGCCAGATGGGCAACAAGATGTTCGGCGGCGAGAGCAGCCACATGCCCCTCAAGGTCAACTCGGCGGGCGTCATCCCGGTGATCTTCGCCAGCTCGATCCTGCTGATGCCCCTGACCGCGGCCGGCTTCTCGGGCACCGGCGGGCCGGAGTGGCTGATCACCTTCACCGCCATGATGGGACGCGGTTCGCCGCTTTATTTGGCGCTTTATACGTCCTGCATCGTGTTTTTCACCTTCTTCTACGTCGCCCACGTGGTGAATCCCGACGAGATGGCGGACAACCTCAAGAAGCACGGCGGCTTCGTGCCCGGCATCCGCCCCGGCAAGAACACGGCCGATCACCTGAGGTACATCCTGACCCGCCTGACGGCGGTCGGCGCGACCTATCTGGCGGCGGTGGCGCTCCTGCCGGAAATCCTCATCTCCCAGTATCAGGTGCCTTTCTATTTCGGCGGCACCAGCCTCTTGATCGTGGTCACCGTGACCATGGACACGGTGGGTCAGATCCATTCGCACCTGCTGGCCCACCAATACGAGGGCCTGATCAAGAAATCCAAGCTCAAGGGACGACGAGGATGAACATCATTCTTCTCGGCGCCCCCGGCGCCGGTAAGGGGACGCAAGCCAGGCGTCTTGAAGAGCGTTACCAGATGGTTCAGCTGTCGACCGGCGACATGCTGCGCGCCGCCGTTGCCTCCGGCAGCGAGCTCGGCCAGGAGGCCAAGGTCATCATGGACGCCGGCCAGCTGGTGCCCGACGAGCTGGTGATCCGCATGATCTCCGAGCGCATCGACGAGCCGGATTGCGCCAAGGGTTTCCTGCTCGACGGCTTTCCACGGACTACCGCCCAGGCCCAGGCGCTTGATGCCATGCTGGCCGAGAAGGGGCTGAAGCTCGATGCGGTCATCCAGATCCGGGTCGACGAGGAGGCCCTGGTCGAGCGGATCACCGGGCGCTTTACCTGTGCCAGCTGCGGGGCGGGCTATCACGACACCTTCCAGCGGCCGGCGCAGGAGGGCGTGTGCGACAATTGCGGCGGAACCGAGTTCACCCGCCGGGCCGACGACAACGAGAAAACCGTGCGCAGCCGCATGGAGGCTTACCGGGCCCAAACGGCGCCGATTCTGCCCCATTACGAGGCGCAGGGCCTCGTGCAGGAGGTCGACGGCATGGCCGACATCGATGAAGTGACGGCCCAGCTCTACAAGGTTCTGGATAGATGATGTGCGGCGTTGACTCGGGCCTGCGCGCCACTATAATCGCGCGACCTCGGCGCATGAGCGACCGGTTGATTTCGTGCGTCCGGACATCCCAGGCAACGGACATCCAAGACAAGCGAGCCTGAAGGAGATCGCCACGTGGCACGTATTGCGGGCGTTAACATTCCGACACAGAAACGTGTCGAGATTTCGCTGACCTACATTCACGGGATCGGCCGCCAAAAGGCGAGCGAGATCTGCGAAACGGTCGGAATTCCCTCGGAACGGCGGGTCAACGAACTGACCGACGACGAGGTGGTGCGTATTCGGGAGGCGATCGACCGGGAATACCTGGTGGAAGGCGACCTGCGCCGCGAGGTAGCCATGAACGTGAAGCGGTTGATGGACCTCGGCTGTTACCGTGGCATGCGGCACCGCAAAGGCCTGCCGGTGAACGGCCAGCGCACCCACACCAACGCCCGCACGAGAAAAGGGCCGGCGCGTCCGATCGCCGGCAGGAAAAAGGTCTGATGAGGGCCTAAGCAGGAGACAGCCACAACATGGCCAAGCCACAAGCCCGTGTGCGGCGCCGGGAAAAGAAGAACATTACCTCCGGGATCGCCCACGTCAGCGCGACGTTCAACAACACCATGATCACCATCACCGATGTCCAGGGCAATGCCATAGCCTGGTCGTCGGCGGGAGGTCAGGGATTCAAGGGCTCGCGGAAATCGACGCCTTACGCCGCGCAGCTAGCTGCCGAAGATGCCGGGCGCAAGGCCATGGAACATGGCATGAAGACCCTGGAGATCAACGTCAAAGGCCCCGGCTCGGGGCGCGAATCGGCGCTGAGGGCGCTTCAGGCGGTCGGTTTCGTCATCACCGCGATCCGCGACGTGACGGCGATCCCGCACAACGGATGCCGGCCGCCCAAGCGCCGCCGGGTCTGAACCATTTTTCGTGTTGGCCGTCCGCGCGGGCGGCCAGCATGGTATCGAACCTGCCCGCTTCGGCGGGCCTGACCCTAGACTCTGTGAGGTCTCAGACGTGCTGCAGAAAAACTGGACCGAGTTGATCAAGCCCAACAAGCTCGACATTCAGTCGGGCGAAGATTCACAACGCTTTGCCAAGGTCGTCGCCGAGCCGCTTGAGCGCGGCTTCGGCCTCACCCTGGGCAATGCGCTCCGGCGGATTCTGCTGTCCTCCTTGCAGGGCGCGGCCGTCACCAGCATCCAGGTCGATGGCGTGCTGCACGAGTTCTCCTCGATCTCCGGCGTGCGCGAGGATCTGACGGACGTCGTGCTCAACGTGAAGTCGATCTGGCTCCGGATGCACGGCGAGGGACCGAAGCGCATGCGCCTGCGCGCCGACGGGCCGGGCGAAGTGACGGCGGCGCAGATCGAGACCGGCCATGACATCGAGGTCATGAACCCGGGCCTGGTGATCTGCACCCTCGACGACGGGGCTCATCTCGACATGGAGCTGACGGTCGAGAACGGCAAGGGCTACGTGGCGGGCAGCCTCAACCG
>CALJXB010000312.1 GCA_937974415.1 uncultured Kiloniellales bacterium | reverse complement strand
GAAGTTTTCGTGGCGCGCCGCGGCCTCGAAGGCTCGAACGGCAGCAAAGGGGGGCAGCCTGCGGGTCACCGGCATGAATTCCGTTCATCTGGCCATGAAAAGATGTCGTTTGCCTGCACTCGGGGCACGATCCTACCCTCTTGTGCCAGTTGGACCAACTCTTGGAGGAGGAAAGATCATGCCTTGGACCCAGTCCATCATCCCCCGGCCCCGCCTCCTCGCATGCTGCTGTACGGCCGCGGCTCTGGCCTTCGGCGTTCTGATCGGCCACGGCTTGGCGGAGACGGCTCCGCCCAGCGAACATCAAGGCCTCGAGGTCGAGAAACTCGGACTTGTGCCAGCCGAGTCGATGGCGGCGCAAGTGGGGCTCGACGGCCGCATACTGCTGCTCAGGCGCATTACCATCGAACCCGGTGGGCAAATCGCCAAACACAGCCACGAAACAAGTCCCGGCATAGTCTACATGGAAAGCGGCACCTGGACCGAAGGGCGGGACGGCGGCGAGACCGAGCATTCGGACGGCGACGCCTTTATCGAGGACAAGGATACCGTGCACTGGTTCTATAACCGCGGCACCGAGCCGGCCAGCGCCCTGGTGTGCGACATCAAGCCGGCGAGTTGAAGCCACGGGCTCGCGCACGAGAAATGCGATTCTAAAAATCGCGTCGCTGGAACGATAGATCCGGGTTTGCGGGAATTGTCGACCGCCGCGCGATGGCGAACGGCGCCGGCTTAGCCCGGCTGTGTTAGGATTCCTCGCGCATGGAGGCCGAGGCGCGTAGCGTCCCGCCTTCGAACACGCCCAGGTAATCGAAGATCGCCGCTTCCGAGAGCGGCGCCGTGATCGTCACGGTGAAGTCGGTATCCGCCGCGTTGCCTGGATCGGGGAGGTTGGTGTCGACGTTGAAGGTCACGCCCCAATTGACCAATTTCTGATCCACCAGCTGCTTGGATTCCGCCTTGGTCTCGATCGATCCGACCGCCAGGGCCCGCGCCGCCTCACGGGCCGCATTGGCCATATTGTTCTGCAGGAAGAAGACTGCGCCGAACTGGATGATCCCGGCCATGATCATCAGCAGCACCGGGAGAACGAAGGCGAACTCGACGGCGGTCGCGCCGCTGTCCGACCGGCGCCAATCCCGGAGGCCTCGGGCCGTGCGGCCAGGCGTCGCGCGCCGGCGGTTCGGCCGTTGGGTGCTTGCGGATTCGGCTTTGGCTGAGGTACGGACGGTCAGCATTTTCTGGCGGCCTTCTGTTGCTGTGCGCCGGTTATCGCAAGAGCGCCGACGATGGATCGGACGACACCGGCGGGTCAGACGACACCGGCTCTTTCCAGAGCGAACCGGGCGGCGAATTGGATCAGTGCAAGCATCGCCAATCCCGTGATGATGCCCAAGATGCCCAGGAAGACGACGTTGCCCTTTGTGACCAAGGGGTGCTTGTGGCGCTCGTCCGCACGCCGATCCGGGTTGCGGCGTTCCCTGCCGCCCACGACGGTCAGATAAAATCGCGAGAACGGCAGAGGAATCGTGATGCGGACATTGATCGCGTGGCGAGTGCGCCAAGCCTCATCGTCGGCCTGGCCGGCGGCACCCACGGCAGGGTCCTCGCCCGTCTCGTAAGCGGCGATTTCCTCGACTTCCTCGACGGCCGCGGCCGCGCCAGAGCCTTGATATTTCAGATTTTGCTGCACGATTCAGATCCAGTTTCCGATGCGCGAAGACCGCACTTAGCGGTTTGCGCCGAGGTTATACCGAACGAGGTTAAGAAGTGCTTATGCCGGCGCCACGCCCCGTCTCGGCCCGGCTGCGCCGATTCACATGCCTAACGGATTCTTAGCCTTTTGCGGCTAATGCTATGGGACCACTTTCATCAAATGCCGAAACCCTATGGGCCACGCAATTTCGGCGTTTAGGGGACCCGCCATGAGAACCGTTCTTCCCAAGCTAGCTGCGCCGCTCGTTTCCTTTCGCGACGACTGCCGGGGTGCCGTCTACATCTGGACGGCCTTCGGCATCATCGGAATGCTCGGCTTCGGCGGTCTGGCGATCGACATGAGCTACTTCTATGCGATGCGCAGTCAGCTCCAGACCTCCGCCGATTCGGCCGCCCTGGCCGGCGCCATCCGCATGTCCGACGCCACCGAGATGAAGGCGGAAGCCAAGAAGTACGCACAGTTGAACATCGCGGGCGACAATCAGATCCTTGTTGATCCAGATATCCAGCGCGGGACCTGGAACTTCAATGCAAAGACTTTCACCGCCGGCGGCGGAAATGCCAACGCCGTCAGAGTGGTCACCCGCATGTCCCAGGCCAACGGCAACCCGGCCGGGACGTTTCTCGCCGGCGTGCTCGGCTTCAACAACGTCGACATCTCGACCTCCGCGGTCGCCGCCTACGCCACCGACGACGAATGGGACGTGCTGGTGGTGCAGGATGTGACCGGCTCCTTCTCCGCCGAGATCGGCGACGCGCGCGACGCCAACCACGTGCTGCTGGACTGCCTGCAGCAGCGCACCAGCGGCGATTCCCTGGTCGGCATGGTGACCTTCACCGGCATCGCCCAGGACTATGCGCCCTTCGACACCATGGATATGGGCTACGATGACCTGTCCACTGCCATCGACGATCTCAATAGTTGCGGCAACGATCCCATGCCCGCCTGCAGCGGCACCCACGTCGGCGCCGGCATGGAGCGGGCCTTGCAAATGTTCACCGAAGTCGACGCCGCCGAGCCGGAGCGCAAGGACAACTCGGTGCGGGCCATGGTGATCCTCGGG
>CALJXB010000311.1 GCA_937974415.1 uncultured Kiloniellales bacterium | reverse complement strand
GGATCCGGGTCGATCGGCTCCTCGGCCATGATCAGGAAGCGGGTGGTGTTGTGCGCCTCGTCATGGACGTCGCGCATCAGGACCTCCAGGCCGTGCAGCTCGCCGGCCAGCTCCGAGGCGATCGCCGCCTGGCTCGGGTCGGCAAGTTTGGCGACCTCGGCCGCAGCCCCGGCGGTGTCCACGTGGGCCACCGCCTTGAAGCCGTGGGCGTGGGTGAACGCGCGGCACTGAGACAACGCCTGGACGTGGCTGCGCACCGTCTTCACCGTGTCCAGGCTCGCCCCCTTAACGGCGAGCAGCTGATGGTGCACCACCTGGAAGTGCTCGGCGATGATGTGCAGGCCCGAATCCGGCAGCAGATGATGGATGTCGGCGACCCGGCCCGAGCTGGAGTTCTCGATCGGGATCATGGCGAGCCGCGCCCGGCCCTCGCGCACGGCGGCGAAGGTGTCCTCGAAGCTGCCGCAGGGCAAGGTCGCCATCTCCGGGTGGACCGCCCGGCAGGCCATGTCCGAGTAGGCCCCGGCGACGCCTTGAAAGGCGATCACGTTCGTCTTGTCGCTGCTCATTATCGCCGGCTTCGCCCTGCCCCCGCGAGGCTCGTCACGGCCCGGCCCGCGGCGCCAGGGCCGCGCGGGCGCGCTCGAGGTCGGCGGGAGTATCGACACCGAGCGGAACCGTGTCAACGAGGGCCGCGTCGATGCGCATGCCGGCCTCCAGGGCGCGCAGCTGCTCGAGCCGCTCGCGGCGTTCCAGGGGCGAAGGAGGCAGCGCCACGAAACGGGCGAGCGCCGCCCGGCGGTAGGCGTAGAGCCCGATGTGGTGATAGAGCGGCAGGCTGTCGTCCGCCCCAGGCCAGGGCACCGGCGAACGGCTGAAATAGAGCGCCCGGCCGCAGCCCGTCGCCTCATCGATCGCCAGGGCGGCCTTGGTGACGTTGAAATCCGCGCGCTCGCGCGGCTCGGCGATCTCCGCCACCAGGGTGGCGATGTCGACGTCCGGCTCGGCAAGCGGCCGCAACGCCGCGCGCACCGACTGGGGCTCGATGGTCGGCAAGTCGCCCTGGATATTGACGATGGCGTCGTGGCGCCCGTCGGGGTCGAGGCGCTCGACGGCCTCGTGGATGCGGTCCGAGCCGGAGGCATGATCGCCGCGGGTGACCAGCGCCTCGCCCCCGGCCGCCCTGACCGCCAACGCGATCTCTTCTTCACCGCAGGCCACCACTACCGGCCCCAGGCCGGCCTCGACCGCACGCCGCCAGACGTGGACGATCATGGCCTCGCCGTGGATATCCGCAAGCGGCTTGCCCGGCAGCCGTGTCGAGGCGAGCCGGGCCGGTATGACGACCAGCGGGCTGAGGGGCGCGGCGGGCGGTCCTATCACTCGGTCTGGCCTCCGATTTTGGGCCGGCGGGCGATCGCTCTCGCCATGGCCGGCTCCGGGCTCTGTTTTGCGGTCCGGCCGCAGGATAGCCGGGCGGGTGAGGGCGAAAAACGCTTTTGTCGCGGTCCCACTATTGTCGCCGCCGCGACGGCCCGGTATGGTCCGGTTTTGGTGCTCCGGCCCGGATTTCCCGGGCCGGTGGCGTTGGGCACGGTAATTCCGCCTCAGGGGGGGTGCGGCATGTCCACTATGGAAATCAACAAGATGGTCGCGGCCTTGCTGACCGTCGGCGTCGTGGCCGCCTTCAGCCATTTCATGGCGGAGGTCATCATGCATCCGCAGATCCCGGCGGAGCCCAGCTACGTGGTCGCTGGCGCGGCGCCGGAGGAGCCTGCCGGAGACGCCGCGGCCGACACCATGGAAGAGGATTTGGCCGTCCTGCTGGCCGCGGCCGACGAAGGAGCCGGACAGGCGGTGGCCAAAAAGTGCACCTCCTGCCACACCTTCGACCAGGGCGGGGCCAACAGGGTGGGCCCGAACCTGTGGAACACCATCGACCAGCCGATCGCCAACGCCGACGGCTATAGCTATTCCGATGCCCTCAAGGGCCTGTCCGGCGAGAGCTGGACCTACGCCAGCCTCAATGACTTCCTCAAGAATCCCAAGGGCTTCGCCCCCGGCACCAAGATGTCCTTCGCCGGCCTCAAGAAGTCGGACGACCGGGCGAGCCTGATCCTCTACATGCGGAACCAGAGCGACAGCCCGGCGCCGCTGCCGGAACCAAGTGCCGCCGCGGCACCGGAAGAGGCGCCTGGCGAGGAGGCCGCAGCCGAGGCGCCGGCAGAGGACGGCACGGGCGAGGCGGAAGCGGCGGAGGCCGCTGGGGTGGCGGCGGCGAGCGGGGTGGTCGCCCTCTTGGCCGCGGCCGATGCCGGCGCCGGCGAGAAGGCCGCCAAGAAGTGCACCTCCTGCCACACCTTCGACCAGGGCGGGGCCAACAAGATCGGCCCCAACCTGTGGAACGTGGTGGACAAGCCGATTGCCAGCGTGGAAGGCTACAAGTACTCCGATGCGCTCACGGGCATGGCCGGCGACACCTGGACTTTCGATAGCCTCGATGCCTTCCTGGCAAAGCCGAAAGACTTCGCCCCGGGCACCAAAATGAGCTTCGCCGGCCTCAAGAAGCCGGAAGACCGGGCGAACCTGATCCTCTACATGCGGGATCAAAGCGACAGTCCGGCGCCGTTGCCCGAATAGACCCCCGTCCGGCCGCTAAGCCAGCGCTAGATCCGGCCCGCGACACGCGATGGCGACTTCGCCCGAAGAGAGCCCCTGCCCCGAGGCCTTCGTGGACCTGGCGCTAAGCCTCGCCGAGCGGGCCCGCGAGATCGTCGGGCGTTATTTTCGCGGCGACTTCGAAGTCGAGCAGAAGCCCGATCTGAGCCCGGTGACCGTGGCCGACCGGGAGACCGAAGCGGCCTTGCGGTCGATGATCGCCGAAGCCTACCCCGATCACGGGGTCCTGGGCGAGGAATACGGGGCTGAACGGGCCGATGCCGACTACCTCTGGGTGCTCGACCCGATCGACGGGACCAAGCGCTTCACCACCGGGCACGCCCAGTTCGGCACCCTCATCGCCCTGCTGCACCGGGGACGGCCGATCCTCGGCGTGATCGACATGCCGGAGATGGACGAGCGCTGGCTCGGCGCCGCAGGCCGGCCGACCACTCACCAGGACCGTCGCGGCACCCGGGCGGCGCGAACCCGGGACTGCGAGGATCTCGGCGCCGCGACGCTCTA
>CALJXB010000310.1 GCA_937974415.1 uncultured Kiloniellales bacterium | reverse complement strand
TTCTTTGATCTGGTAACGGGCGTAGGAGTCCACCAGAAGCGGCTTTTGGTCCGACAGGATTATCCGCTCAACCGGAGGGTCGAGATTGAGCACCCGCTTCTCGTAGTAAGTGACGGTGTCGATGAAGGGAAGCTTCACCTTCAGCCCCGGTTCGGTGATTGAGCGTATTGGGTTTCCGAGCCGCAGGACGATGCCCTGTTGGGTTTGAGGCATGGTAAACAGCGTCGTCAATGCCAGGATTCCCAGGGCGGCAATGACGATGCCGAGGATCAAGGTCAGATAGCGCCTCATTGCTGCGACTCCCCCTGCTGGCTGGACGAGCCGCTACCGCGCCTCAACTCGTTGAGCGGCAGATAGGGGACGACGCCGCCGGTGTTGTCGCCGAGGATCACCTTGTCGGCCTCCGAGAAGACCTTCTGCATGGTCTCGAGGTACATGCGCCGCCTGGTTACTTCCGGGTTCTGCAGATAGGCCTGATAGACGGAAAGAAACCGTTGGGCCTCGCCGTCGGCCTCGTTCACTAGACGCTCCTTGTAGGCGTTGGCGTCCTGGATCACGCGTTGTGCCTCGCCGCGGGCACGCGGCAGGATATCATTGCGATAGGAGTCGGCCTCGTTGCGCTGGCGGTCACGGTCCTGCTGCGCTCGCTGCACGTCGTCGAACGCGTCGATAACCTGCGCCGGCGGCTGCACGTCCTGGAGCTTGAGCTCGGTGATCTCGATACCGGAGTTGTACTCGTTCAAGACCGCCTGGAGCAGATTTTTTGTCTGAATTTCGACATCGCCGCGGGCTTCGGTCAGGGACGGCTGCAGATCGTTCTGGCCGATGATTTCGCGCATGGCGCTTTCGGCCGCCAATTTCACCGTCGATTCCGGGTCGCGGATCTCGAAGAGATATTTGCCGGCGTTCGATATCTTCCACTGCACGGTAAACTCGATATCGATGATATTTTGATCGCCTGTCAGCATCAGGCTCTCTTCCTCCACATCCCGGGTGGCGCTCCGCCCGGTCTGCGACAGACGGACAAAGCCAACGTCGATCGAGCTGATCCGCTCGACGCTCGGCCGTTCGACAATCTCAATAGGATAGGGCCAGTGCCACCTGAGGCCGGGCTCTTTTTCTTGGCCGTCCCACTTTCCGAACATCAGCTCGATCCCGACCTGATCCGGCTGGACCCGGTAGAACCCGCTGGCCAGCCACAGGGCGACCAGGATGAGGCCGATGAGGATCAGGCCCTTGCCGCCGCCGCCGCCCGGCAAGAGGCGGCGCACGCGGTCTTGCCCCTTGCGGATGAAATCCTCCAGATCCGGCGGCCGGCCGGGCCCGCCGCCGCCGCGTCCCCAGGGGCCGCCACCGCCGCCGCCCCCACCGGAACCGCCGCCCCAGGGTCCGCCGCCGCCGGAGCCACTGCCCCACGGGCCGCCGCCGCCAGAGCCGCCACCATTACCACCTTGCGATTGCCAGGGCATTCACCAGATTCCTTGCAAATGTCACGCCTCACCCCACAGATAGGGATTGCCGTCGGGGTTTCACACACCCCTTATAGCGGGGACAGTGGGAAAGGGAAGGTGTATAGATAGCGCCTTCCTGCCCGACTTGCAGCCGTTATCGGCTGGGAGAGGGAGTTGTTCGGCAGTGAGGGGGAGATGTCAAGTATGGCGCGGGTTTCCGAACAGGACGTTTTCGAGGCGCTGAAGGCCGTCGCGGACCCCGACCGGGGCCAGGATATCGTCGCTCTGGGCATGGTTTCCGGCGTGGTGGTGAAGGACGGCAACGTCGGCTTCGCCATCGAGGTCGACCCGAAGCGCGGCGCCGAGATGGAGCCCTTGCGCAAGCAGGCCGAAGACATCGTCGACAAGCTGCCCGGCGTGCTGTCGGTGACCGCCGTGCTGACAGCCCATAGCGCCGGGTCCGCCAACGCCGGCCCCGCGGCTCAGGCCCCGGCCGGCGGACCGGCCGCCCAGCAGGCGAGCGGCGCCGGCGCTGCGGGCTCCCTGGTGCCGGGCGTGAAATCGATCGTGGCGGTGGCCAGCGGCAAGGGCGGCGTCGGCAAATCAACCACGGCGACCAATCTGGCGCTCGCCCTGGCCAGCCTCGGCCTCTCGGTCGGCATTCTGGACGCTGACATCTACGGGCCTTCCCAGCCGCGCATGATGGGGATCAGCGGGCGGCCCAGCTCGCCCGACGGCAAGATCCTCAGGCCGATGGAGAACTATGGCGTCAAATGCATGTCCATGGGCTTCCTGGTGGCCGAGGACACGCCGATGATCTGGCGCGGGCCGATGGTGCAAAGCGCGCTGCAGCAGATGCTGCGGGACGTCGACTGGGGCGAGCTCGACATCCTGGTGGTCGACATGCCGCCGGGCACCGGCGACGCGCAGCTCACCATGGCCCAGCAGGTGCCGCTGTCGGGCGCCGTCATCGTCTCCACCCCGCAGGATATCGCGCTGATCGACGCCAGAAAAGGCCTCAACATGTTCCGCAAGGTGGACGTGCCCGTGCTCGGCATCATCGAGAACATGAGCCACTTCACCTGCCCCAATTGCGGCCACGAATCACACATTTTCAGCCGCGGCGGGGCGCGCCGCGAGGCCGAGACCCTGGGCATGGAGTTCCTCGGCGAGCTGCCGCTGGACATCGAGATCCGCGAGACTTCGGACGGCGGCCGGCCGATCGTCGTCTCCAAGCCCGACAGCCCCCATGCC
>CALJXB010000309.1 GCA_937974415.1 uncultured Kiloniellales bacterium | reverse complement strand
GGCCTTGAAGCTTAGACGCGTGCCGATTTCGATCGGCCCTTTGCCGAGGGGGGCCAAGTCCTCGATGCCCTTCATCCAGTCCTTCGCATTGCGGAAGTCGGTAAGATAGGCCCAGACCTCTTCCGGCGGCCGGTCGATTCGTTCCCTCGTGCTGAAGCCTTTTGACAATGCCCGTGGTCCTTTCATGCCGAGGACGCCGGAGCCTGACGATCGAGGCTCCCCACGGGTGAACCGCGTTAGAGGCGGCTTGGTGGGTGACGTCATGCAACGGTCATTTTCGCTGCCGGTCTTTCGCAGTGACAACTCACAGGTCATCATGATTGTGTGTAGTGGCCCGGTTTCGGGTCGGCAGGGGCCGGCGATGACGAAACGAAGACAAAAGATAGGGGCCGGGCACATTTCCGTATTGGGCTTAGCCCGCGGGCCCGGATAGACTGACGCCATGGACTCCACCCAAGCCTGGATTGAGCGCGGCCGGCCGGCCCACGTGGCGATCATCATGGACGGCAACGGCCGCTGGGCGCGCAGCCGCGGCCTGCCACGTTCGGCGGGCCACAGCCGTGGCGCCGAGGCGCTGCGCCGAGCCGTGCGGGCGGCCCTCGAGCTGGGCCTCGACTGCCTGACGGTCTTCGCCTTTTCGTCGGAGAACTGGTACCGCCCGGCGCGCGAGGTCGACGGCCTCATGGGGCTTCTGCGCCACTACCTCAAGGGGGAGATCGGCGAGCTCCATGGAAACGGCGTGCGCCTGCGGTTCATCGGCGCGCGCGAGCGCCTGCCGGCCGACATCATCTCGTTGATCGACGAGTCCGAAGCCCGCACCCGCGACAACGGCCAACTGACCCTGGTGGTGGCGCTCAGCTACGGCGGGCGCCAGGAGTTCGTCGCGGCCGCGCGCCGCCTGGCGGCCGCGGCCGCCGCCGGCCGCCTGGACCCTGATAAGATCGACGAGGATCAGGTCGCCGCAGCGTTGTTCACGGCGGGCCTGCCGGACCCGGACCTGGTGATCCGCACTAGCGGCGAGCGCCGAATCAGCAATTTCCTGCTGTGGCAGACGGCCTACAGCGAACTGGTCTTTCTCGACAAGTTCTGGCCCGACTTCGATAAATCCGATCTTGAAGCGGCGATCCTCGAATACCAGAAACGCCAGCGCCGCTATGGGGTGTTGGAGGAGGCCGGCTAGGGTCGCGGCGCCTCGTTCGAGGCCGAGCCCTTCACCATTTCGCGACCGCGGCCGGGTGGCCGGTCCGGCGGATTGCATTCCGCGATACGAGCCAACAAGATGTCGGTTCGACCCAGATCGAATGGGGGCATGTCCGTCTTGATTTCGGAGCGAAGACGCCTGGACGCCGCGCGCCGCCTCTTCGGGCATCTGGCCGCGGCGATCGATATCCCCTTCTCCCTGCGGCTGTGGGACGGCACCATGATTCCGCTCGGCCGCGAGGCCACGGAAAGCCGCTACTTTTCGGTGAGCGGGCCGGGCGTCCTCGGCTCGTTGCTGCGCCGACCGTCCCTCGACAACCTCTTCCGGCACTACGTGAGCGGCCACATCGAGGTGCATGGCAGCGACCTGATTGCCTGCCTGGAGATCGCCCGGAGCAAGAAGAAGCAGGCCAACCTCCGCCTGGCCGATCTGCGCAAGGGCTTTCCCTGGGCCCAGGTCTTGCCTCTCTTGTTCGCGCGCGACGAGGTGATCCAGCTGGGACACCAGGTCGAAGGGGCCGAAGCGGGCCGCAAAGAGACCAAGCGCGACGACAAGGACCTGATCCAGTTTCACTACGACACCAGCAACGCCTTCTATGAGCTCTTTCTCGACCGGGAGATGGTCTATTCCTGCGGCTATTTCACCGACTGGTCCAATTCTCTGGACCAGGCCCAGGAGGACAAGCTCGACCTGATCTGCCGCAAGCTGCGGCTGCGGGCGGGCGAGAGCTTCCTCGATATCGGCAGCGGCTGGGGCGCGCTCCTGTGCCACGCGGCGCGGCACTACGGCGTGAGGGCCCACGGCGTGACCCTGTCCCAGGCCCAGTTCGACTACGCGACGGACAAGATCGAACGGCTCGGGCTGAAGGACCGGGTGACGGTGGCGCTCGCCGACTACATGACCCTAGAGGGCGCCTACGACAAGATCGCCAGCATCGGCATGTACGAACACGTGGGGATCGCCAACTACGAGGCCTATTTCAAGAAGATTCGCGGGCTGCTCGAGGACGACGGGATCTTCCTCAATCACGGCATCACCCGCCGCGCCAAGCGCAAGATCGAGAAGTTCGGCAAGATCAGCCCAGGCAAGCAAGTCATCCTCAAGTACATCTTTCCCGGGTCTGAGCTTGATCACATCGGCCACACCCTCCAGGTCATGGAATCCTGCGGCTTCGAGATCCATGACGTGGAGGGCCTGCGCCTGCACTACGGGCGGACCTGCCGGCTGTGGCACGACCGCCTGGCGGCGCGGCGCGACGAGGCGATCGCCTCGGTCGGGCCGGAACGCTACCGCATGTGGATCGCCTATCTCGCCGGCGTCACCGGCGCCTTCGAGCAGGGGCCGCTGCACCTCTTCCAGGCCGTCGCGACCAAGCGCTCCGCCAAGGGTACCTCGCCCCTGCCGCCGACCCGCGACGACCTCTACCGCGGCGGCACGGGACCTGCGGTGTGAGTTAAGCCCGGTCTAGAGCCGATCTTTTCGGTTGATCATCGTTGCGCTTCCGCCGATTGCCGCCGTTCTTGAAGCGCGGCGATCTTCTTGTAGGCCACGTAGTACTTGTAGATGTTGCGGACGTAGAGCACCGGCTCGCGGCTGACGGTCCGGGCGGCGGCGATCTCCAGCTCGCCGAACCAGGCGTTCGGGTCGAGGCCCATTTCGGCGGCCTTCCTCTGCGCCTTGGCGATATTCGCCGGCCCGGCGTTGTAGGCGGCAAAGGACAAGAGTACCTGGTCCAGGGGGGCGATCTCCTCGGAACCGAAGTAGCGGTCGCGCAGGAAACGCAGGTACTTCACGCCGGCATGCACGTTGGCATCGGCCTCTTCGATGTTGGCGATGCCGACATTCGGATCCGCGGCCGTGCTGGGCAGGACCTGCATGATCCCAACGGCGCCGGCCTTGCTGCGGGTGCCTTGGTCGAGCTTCGATTCCTGATAGCCCTGGGCGACGATCATGAGCCAGTCGAAGTCGTATTGCCCGGCATACTTCTTGATGATGTCGACGGTTGCCTCGTAGCGCTTCTGGGCCGCGCCGGAGCGCACGTCGTCGATCCAGTCTGTACCGGTGAGATAGCGCTTGATCAGGATGTTGCCGAGCAGGGTCCCTTTCTTGGCGCCCTTGACGAAGCCGTTGACGGCCTCCAGCAGCTTAGGATTGTCCTTGCGCACTGCCCAGGCGATGGATCCGCCTTCGTGGATCGCCAGATCCTGATGGACCGTGATGTTCTCGAAGACCTGCGCCCAAAGGGCGGCCTTGTGGCTGTCGACGATGATAGCGGGAATCAAGCCGGCGTTGACCAGCTCCAGCAGGTCGTAGTCCTCCAGGACCTCGTCGGCTTCGACGATGTGAATGACCGCCTGACCCGCTGCCTCGCGCTCTTGATTGAGCCCCGAAAGGTGCTCGAAGTAGCTGCTGGATTTGCGGATGTGGAGCTCCGAGGAGGCGAGGTCGTCGAGGCTGGCGACATCCGGCGCGGCCGGCCCGGTGACGACCAGCTCCCGCACACCCGGATAGGTCGGATCGGAGAAGGCGACCTGAGCTTGCCGGGCCGGCGTGATGGTCAGATTGGCGGCAGCGATGTCGCCCTTGCCGTCGAGCAAATAGGGAAGCAGGTCGTCGCGCGAAACGGGCATGATGACGACCTGCAAGGCGCCCGGTTTGGTGCCGAGGCGCTCCGAAAGATGCTCCTCGAAGGCGCGGGAGAGATCGATCGCCAAGCCTCTCTGGTCGATACCGTCGTAGCTGAGGTAGATCGGATTGTAGGCGGTGAGGAGCCGTATGAAACCGCGCTCGACCATGCCGTCGAGGTCGCCGGTCCAATCCTCCAGCACATGGTCGATGATTTCGGACCTGGCCTGGGCCGTGTCGCCGGCGTTATCTGATGGTCCGGCGGGTGTCGCTTGCGTCGAAACTTGGGTCGTTTTTGGGGGCGCCTGCTGGGCGGAATTGACGGTGTCGCTGCCGACGGTTCGCGGGTCCAGGGTGAGGGTCACGACCGCATCGTCGTTCCCGGCCTTCATGAAAACTAGGGAATACAGCCCGCCGAGCAGCAGTGCCGCGACGACGGTCCCGGACAGCAGAAAAGCCTGTTTCTGGTTCATGGATCCCGCCTCAGTCGATCCGGATCTCCACCCTTCTGTTTTCCTGTTCCTCTACCCCATCCTTGGTCATCACCCGGGGATCTTCCTCGCCCCGGCCCTTGGCGATCACCTGGACGGCGATGCCCTTGCCGAGCAAATATTCGCGCACGGCGAAGGCGCGCTGTTCGCTGAGCCATTGGTTGTAGGCGTTCGGCCCGACGGTGTCGGCGTGGCCGACGAGGGTAACGTTGCTGGATCCGACATTAAAAACGCCCTGGGCGACGCGGTCGAGAATGCTGGCCGCGTCCGGACGGATCTCCGCAGAGTCGAAGTCGAAATAGACCAGGTAGTCGCGCGCTGGCGGCTCCGCCACGGGTGCCGCCGGTTCGTCGCCCGAATCGCTCGCAGCCTGGGCCGTCTCGACCGTGCCGGAGCCGGCGGCGAAGGTGCCCCCGGCGGCAAAGCCCAAATTCAGGCCGATGGCCAAGGCCAGGATCTGGGAAAGAAATCGACGCATGGGTCTCCTGTGGTGCGGTGGCAGGCGCTTAGCGAATCGGGGGCGAATCGAATGGGAATCGTGCCGAAAGACGGCTCGGCCCGCAAGGTTCGGGCGCACCGCGCCATTTTTGCCGTGGGACTTTCTCGGAAACGATTTCGCC
>CALJXB010000308.1 GCA_937974415.1 uncultured Kiloniellales bacterium | reverse complement strand
ACGAAGGCCGTCAACGCCGCGAGCTTCTCGTCCCGATCCGCCACCAGCTCCGCCCGCCCGAGGGCCATGACCGAGCGGTAGTTGATCGAGGAGTGGAAGCCCGAGCGGGCAAGCACCAGCCCGTCCAGCAAGGAGACCGTGAAGCAGACGTCGACGCCGCCCTTGAGATGCTTCAGCATCTTGCTGGCCGAGGAGCCGTGCCAATAGACACGGTTGCCCTCGCGCCAATAAGCCGTGGCCGTCACGTAGGGCTGGCCGTCGATCACGTAGCCGACGTGGCACACCAGGCCGGCATCGAGGATTCCGTACACCGTCTCGCGGTCGTAATGGCCCCTTTCGCGCAGCCGCTTAAGGCGCGTCCGCGCGGTGGGCTGGAAGTCCGATTCCGCCGAAGTCGGTGTCGAGTCCATGGTCGCCATAGTCATGCGCCCCTCGTTCAAAGCTAAGTACTCGGTTGGAACCGGCGCAAATTATCCGAAAACTGGCCCTACGATAAGCGCCACTTTATAATATTACTTGGAACCACTTTTAAAGAGATGTCGGCCCATGGGCCAGGTCTTGAGACATCGCCGGAGCCGCGCTGCCTTGCTCGGCTTGGCGCTCGACCGGAGCGTGCGGGACTCCTTGCAGCGCCAGCTCTACGGCCAGGTGCGCGAGGCCGTGCTCGCCGGCCGCGTGGCGCCGGGAAGCCGGCTGCCGTCGACCCGGACCCTCGCCCAGGAGCTCGTCTGCTCGCGCAACACGGTTCTCGGCGCTTTCGATCAATTGATCGCCGAAGGCTATCTCGAGTGCCGCGCCGGCTCCGGCACCTATGTGAGCCGCGTCCTGCCGGAGACCCTCCTCACGCGCTCGGCGGGTCGCGAGACAACGGGCCCGGCGAACAAATCCGCGGCTCAGTGGGACGCCCTGGCTCGCGGCGAGCGCCTGGCGTTCGGCCGCGAGTCTGATTCCGGGGCCGGCGGCCTCCGGCCCTTCGCCCCGGGCGTGCCGGACCTGAGCCTGTTTCCCTTCGACATCTGGGGCCGGCTTCTGGGCCGCATCTGGCGGCGTCCGGACCCGACGCTGCTGCTGCCGGCGCCGCCGGCCGGCCATCCGCCGCTGAGGGCGGCCATCGCCGGCTACCTGCGCGGCCTGCGCAGCGTCGCGGCGGCGCCCGAGCAGATTTTCATCACCGCCGGCGCCCAGCCGGCCCTCGACCTGGTGGCGCGGGTCCTGCTGGAGCCCGGCGATCCGGTGTGGATCGAGGAGCCCGGCTATCCCGGCCTGCGCGGCCCGCTCGGCTCGACCGGCGCCCGCCTGGTGCCGGTGCCGCTCGACGACGAGGGCCTGTCGGTGACCGCCGGCCGGGCGCTGGCCGAAGACGCGCGCCTCGCCGTGGTCGCGCCGTCGCATCAGTATCCCCGGGGCACCACCATGAGCCTGGCGCGCCGGCTGGAGCTCTTGGCCTGGGCGCGCCAGCAGGACGCCTGGCTGGTCGAGGACGACTACGACAGCGAGTACCGCTACGCCGGCCGCCCGCTGGCCGCCCTCCAGGGTCTGGACGCGGAGCGGGCCGGTCCCGGCGACCGCGCGCGGGTGTTCTATATCGGGACCTTCTCGAAGGTGCTGTTCCCGGCCATCCGGCTCGGCTATCTGGTGGTGCCGCCGGACCTGGTGGAGGCCTTCGCCCGAGCGCGCGCGGCCATCGACGCCTATCCCTCGGCCATCGTTCAGCCAGCCCTGGCCGCCTTCATGGAAGAGGGTCATTTCGCCGCCCATGTGCGCCGCATGCGCACAGTCTATGCCCGCCGGCGCGAGGGCTTGCTGGCGGCCGGCGAACGGCATCTGGCGGGCTTGTTGGAGCTCACGCCCGGCGAAGGCGGCCTGCACCTGGTGGGCCACATGGCCGCGGCCCTGGCGCGGCGCATGTCGGACCGGGAGGCCGAGACACGGGCCGCCGCCGCCGGCCTGGCGCCGCGCGCCCTTAGCCGCTTCTACCTGGGGCCGCCGAAGGCGAGCTACCTGGAGCGCCCGCCGCCGCTCGGCTTGCTGCTCGGCTTCGCGGCGCTCGAAGACGAGGAGATCGAGCCTGCCGTCGAAACCCTGGCGAGGGCGCTTCGAGCCTGATCGACCCGCGCTCCTTCTATCGCTCGGCCCGCCTCCCCACCCAACCATCCCTATCATACTGCCGCGGGCGCGCGTAGCGCGAGTGCTCCGCACTGGGTGGGGAGGTGGGCCGGCAACACAGAGCCTGATCGACCCGCCCTAGCGGTTCATGCGGTTGTCGATCAGGTCGTCGACCACCGCCGGGTCGGCCAAGGTCGAGGTGTCGCCGAGGGCGCCGTAGTCGTTCTCGGCGATCTTGCGCAGGATGCGGCGCATGATCTTGCCCGAGCGGGTCTTGGGCAGGCCGGGCGCCCACTGGATCAGGTCGGGGCTGGCGATCGGGCCGATCTCCTTGCGGACCCACTGGACCAGCTCCTTGCGCAGCTCCTCCGAGGGCTCCTCGCCGACGTTGAGGGTGACAGAGGCGTAGATGCCCTGACCCTTGATGTCGTGGGGATAGCCCACGACCGCGGCCTCGGCCACCTGGTGGTGGGCGACCAGGGCGCTCTCCACCTCGGCGGTGCCCATGCGGTGGCCGGACACGTTGAGCACGTCGTCGACCCGCCCGGTGATCCAGTAATAGCCGTCCTCGTCGCGGCGGCAGCCGTCGCCGGTGAAGTAGCGCCCCGGATAGGTGCTGAAATAGGTCGCGATGAAACGCTCGTGATCGCCGTAGACCGTACGCATCATGCCCGGCCAGGCGTCGACGATGCAGAGGTTGCCCTCGCATGGCCCTTCGAGCGGCTTGCCGTCGCCATCGACGATCATCGGCTTGACCCCGAAGAAGGGCCGGGTCGCCGAGCCGGGCTTGAGCGGCGTCGCCCCCGGCAGCGGCGTGATCATGATGCCGCCGGTCTCGGTCTGCCACCAGGTATCGACGATCGGGCAGCGCTCCTCGCCGACCACCCGGTGGTACCAGTTCCAGGCCTCCGGGTTGATCGGCTCGCCGACCGTGCCGAGGATCCGCAAGGAACTGCGGTCGGTCTTGGTGACCGGCTCGTCGCCCTCGCGCATCAGCGCCCGGATCGCCGTCGGCGCGGTATAGAA
>CALJXB010000307.1 GCA_937974415.1 uncultured Kiloniellales bacterium | reverse complement strand
CGAGGCCATGGCCAGGAACATGGCGTTGAGGGCATGCCGGTTGGGCAGGCCGAAGCTCATGTTGGAGGCGCCGCAGGTGGTGTTGACTCCGAGTTCCTCGCGCAGCCGACGGATCAAGCGGAAGGCGGCGACGCCGGCGTTGCCCAGAGCACCTACCGGCATGACCAGCGGGTCGACCACCACGTCGGCGCGGGGGATGCCGAAATCCGCGGCCCGCTCGACGATCTTCTTGGCCACTTCGTAGCGCACGTCCGGGTCTTCCGAGATCCCGGTCTCGTCGTTGGAGATGGCGACCACCGCCGCGCCGTACTTCTTGATCAGCGGCAGCACCACCTCGAGGCGCTCTTCCTCGCCGGTCACCGAGTTCACCAGGGGCTTGCCCTTGTAGACGGCAAGGCCGGCCTCGAGCGCTTCGACGATCGAGGAATCGATCGACAGCGGCACGTCGACCAGGGACTGCACCAGCTTGATGGTCTCGGCCAGGATCGCCGGTTCGTCGGCCAGCGGGATGCCGGCGTTGACGTCGAGCATGTGGGCGCCGGCCTCGACCTGGGCGACGGCGTCAGCCTCGACCGTGCTGAAGTTGCCCTCGGCCATCTCGGCGGCGAGCTTCTTGCGGCCGGTCGGGTTGATCCGCTCGCCGATGATGCAGAACGGCCGGTCGAACCCGATGACGACCTCTTTCTTGTCCGAAGATACGACGGTATGGGTCATGCGCTTTCTCTCTTTTTCTCACCGCCGCCCGCGAAGCTGCCACCGGCGCGCGCTTAGTGTTATTCGATGTCCCTGTCGACCTTGAACGACCAGCCGTCCTTGGCCAGGGTGAAGTCGCCGTCGGCGACCGCGTAGATCCACAGGGCCGAGCGGCGCAGGCCGCCCAGCGGATAGATGTGGACACGGGCGATGCCGCAGTCGGGGTCGTTCGCCCGGTAGGCGGCCAGCTCGCTCACCAGGCGGTCCGGCGCCCGGACGTTCAGCAGCTTAGTGATATTCTTGGCCTGGCGCGTCAAGACTCTCATCGAGGGTCCGATGCCGCAGGCCTTGGCGTGGTTGATCAAGGTCTTCAGGGTGGCGAGGCCCGGGATGCCGATGTGGATCGGAAGACGGTTGCCGGCGTCACGGATCACCTTGTCCCAGGCTATGATCGGCGCCGCCTCGAAGCAGAACTGGGTGGCCAGGTAGAACTCGGCGTCGCTGCGCTCGGCGAAAGCGTTCTTCGCGGTGAGCGCCTCGGCAAGCCCGGTGTCGGAGATGTCGGGCGAGCCCTCCGGGTGGCCGGCCAGGCCGATGCGCTTGACGGCGTACTTGTCGAACAGGCCGGTCTCCAGCAGCTGCATGGAGCTTTCGTACTCGCCGACCGGCGAGTTCACGGCCCCACCGAGGGCCACAACCTCCTCGACGCCGACCTCGTCCTGCAGGCGCATGAGGTAGCCCTCGAAGGCGGCGCGGCTCGGGATCGAGCGAGCGGCGAAGTGCGGCGCGGGCTTGAAGCCCTCGTCCTTCAGGCGCTTGGCGGTGGTGACGGTGTCGGCGAAGTCGGACCCCGGCAGGAAGGTCACCGAGACCGTCATGCCGGGGCGCAGGTGCTCCCGGTAGTCGGGAATCTTCAGGGCCGAGCCGGGCGTCGTCTCGATGGTGAAGCCGTCGACGAAATTGAGGATCTGCTGCTTGCGGTCCGCGGGGGCGTTGGGGACTCCAGGCTCCGGGGTGGGCGCTGCCATGGCCGCCATCTCCTCAGGCCTGGTCCCAACCGCCGGCGGACACGAGGTCGCGCAGCCGGTCCGGGTGAAAGTCCTCTTCCAGGCGCCGGGCCGCTGCGTCGGCCTCGGCCTCCAGGTCGTCGCCGCAGTCGACCGGCTCGCCCCGCCGCCACTCGGATAGATAGGAATCGGTATCCTTCAAGTCGGCGCGCATGGCCGCCCGGTCGATCGCCTTCTCGAAGCGCTCGTCGAGCTGCCGCTTGGCATTCTGCCGGCCCGCCTTGACGATGACCTGGGCCGGGATGTCCCGCCAGTAGACGATGGTGAGCTTTGCCATGTCGCGTGCTGTCCCTCAGTGGCCCGATTGTGTGGGCCTTAGTTAGTGGCTCGCCGCCTGAATGAAGCTGCCGAGCTCGCCATAGCCGGTGAAGTGGTGGCGATAGGCGAGGCCCAGGCGTTCGGCCGCGGCCTTGGCCTTGGTCTCCAGGTCCGCGTCCTCGGTCTGGGCTAGATAAACCAGGGTCGTGTAGTTGCCGAAGTAGAGAGGCAGCAATTCCGGATGCCGGTCGATGCCGAGCCCCTCGATGATCAGGCGATCGAAATGGCGCGCCAGATAGTCGGTGAGGTAGAAGCAGGTGGGATCCGCATCTGCCTCGGCCAGGAAGTCTTCGACGCCCGAGTAGAAGGCATAGCAGTGCGGGCCGTCGATGCGCTCGACGCCTTCTTCTTCGAGGAGTTGGTCCAGCAAACCGCCGCTGCCGCAATCGCCGTAGAGCACCAGGATTCGGTCGTAGTGCCCGCGCGCCTCGCCGATCTTGCGGCGCACGCCCTCGGGAATCTTGTCCGGCGTGTTGTGCCAAATGGCCGGCAGGCAGGTGACGCTGACGTGGCTCAGGCCGTTCAGCCGGATCACGTCGACCACCTCCCGCGCCAGGGCGCCGCAGGCGATGAGCAGGGTCGTCGGCGGGCCGCCTTCGGCCGGGCGGCTGTCCATCGCAAGGCTCCTGTCCCTACTTTTGTCTAGGCGTCGCCGGCGCGAAGGTTGTGCCGGCGCGCGATCAGATCCTTGGCAGTTTCGACGGCCACGGCTGCGTCCCGGCAATAGGCATCGGCGCCGACTGCTTCGGCGAACTGCTCGTTCAGCGGCGCGCCGCCCACAAGCACGATGTAGTCGTCACGGATGCCCTTTTCCTTCAATGTGTCGATCACGACCTTCATGTAGGGCATGGTGGTGGTCAACAAGGCCGACATGCCGAGGATCTGCGGCTGGTGCTCTTCGAGGGCCTCCAGGTAGTTCTCCACCGGATTGTTGATGCCGAGGTCGATCACCTCGAAGCCGGCGCCTTCCATCATCATGCCGACCAGGTTCTTGCCGATGTCGTGGATGTCGCCCTTCACGGTGCCGACCACCATCTTGCCGACCTGCTCAGCCCCGGTCTCGGCCAGCAGCGGGCGCAGGATGAACATACCGCCCTTCATGGCGTTGGCGGCCAGCAGGACCTCCGGCACGAAGAGGATGCCGTCGCGGAAATCGACACCCACGATGCGCATGCCCTCGACCAGCACCTTGGTCAGGATGTCGTATGGCATCCAGCCGCGCGCGAGATAGATGTTCACGCCCTCTTCGATCTCCTCTTTGAGACCGTCATAGAGGTCGTCCATCATCTGTTGGGCCAGCTCGTCGTCGTCGAGCTCGCTCAGAACAATCTCGTCCTCGTCCGCCATGGCCCGCACCTCGCGAAAAAAAAGGACGCAGCCGAAACCGCGTACCTTATTCCGTTGGTACGACCGGCGGAAAAGCCGTGCTTCTTCTTTCGCGACGGAACCTATCTGAAATGCGACAAGCCCCTCTAATGGCAGGGGAATTCTGGCTCGTCGAAGGCCTCGTTTCGGCCGCGTCGCCGCCATCGGCGAGACCGGCCTTCAGGCGCTCCGGCGGAAGCTCAGCTGCTTCAGGCAGTGATCGATCCAGAGGGCGGTCAGCTTTTCCTGCACCTCGTTCTGCTTGAGCCGCTCCTTGAGCGCCGGGAAGTCGACGTAGTCGAGCGGCTGGTCCTGGTTGTAGCAGGAGAACACCACCTCTTCCTGCCCAGTTTGCGGGTCCCGGTGGGGCTGCAGGCACTGGGCGCAGATTTCCTTCATCATGCATTGCATGGGCGAGTTGATGCTGGCGATCGCCGTGTGGTCGGCTTTCAGATGCGGCTTCAGCACGCCGTGGCGGGCCCGGCCAACGGCGGCCATCATGCCGTCGGAGCCGATGGTGATGAGGCGGTCGGTGTCTGCCATGGAGATCTCGGCTTCGCCCAGCTGTCCCTCGGCGTAGGCCACCATGGCGTCCACGATGGTGCCGGCCAAGGCTTTGTCCTGGGGCCGGTCCGGGGCAAAGCCGGGGGCCTCGTCGCAGGCCCAAACCACCACGTCGGCGGCCGCCTCGATCTCCTCGACCTTGTAGCGGTCCTGCAGCTTCTTGTAGCCGGCGAAGTAAAGCACCTTACTGCCGGCTTCGCGGAACGCCCGGCCGATCGAGAACAGCACCGCGTTGCCGAGTCCGCCGCCGACAAGCACCACCGTCTCGCCGCCGGCGATTTCCGTCGGCGCGCCGGTCGGCCCCATGGCGATGACCGGCTCGCCTACCTTGAGGTGCGCGCAGATGTCCGAGGAGCCGCCCATCTCGAGCACGATGAGTCCGAGCAGGCCGGCCTCCCGGTCGACCCAAGCGCCGGTCATGGCGAGGCCCTCCATGGCCAGGGTCGTGCCGTCGACCTTCGGGGCTTGGGTCTCGAAGTTCTGCAGGCGGTAGAACTGGCCGGGATGGAAGGCCCGCGCCGCCGCCGGCGCGCGGACCACCACTTCGACGATGGTCGGGGTGAGGCGGTTCACCGCATCGACCCGCGCCCGCCACAGGTCGTCGAGCCGGGCCACCAAGGCCTCCGCGCTTTCCTCGCCGGCTGGCTGGTGGCGGGTCAGCAGGTGCGAGACGATGGGGTAGCCCTGCTTGGCGCTGGCCATGGCCTTGACCACGTTGCCGGCATAGGAGGGATGGACGTCGCCCCAGAAGCTGACTCCGCGGCCGTCCTCGCGCAGGCGGGCGAGGACGCGGACCGCTTCGGGCTTGGCCGAGCGTTCCGGCGTGACCGGCAGGCCGCGTTCGTCGACCGCCTGGAAATAGCGCCCATCGAGGGTGATCTCGTCCGGGTGCTCTCTCGCCAGTACCGTGTTGGGCTGGGTGCCGGCGGCGACCAGGACGCTGCGGGCACGCAGGATGTCGACCGTGTCCAGGGTGATCCAGCCGGTGCCCTCGCGCACGTGCTGCAGCCGATTGAGGCGGATCGCCCGGGCATGGCCGAAGGGGTCCACGTCGACCGTCAGCGGCGAATGGCAATCGACGATGCGAATGCCTTCCTCCAGAGCCTTGGCCACTTCCTCGTGGTTCAAGGTGTAGCTGGGCGCGTCGATGAGCCGCTTGCGGTAGGCGATGGTGACGCCGCCCCAGCTGTCGAGCAGCTCGCGAATTCTTGGCGCGCGCCCTTCCGCCGCGGCGTCCGCCCGCTCGTCGCGGATCGCCCGGCCGTGGGTCAGGAACTCGTCGGCGATCACCGCTTCTTCCTCGCCCCAGCCGGCGCGCACCGCCGCTTCGCCGCGTTCGCCGACCAGGCGCTCGTAGCGGGTCAGGAACTTCTCCACCTGGACCGGGTAATAGGCCAGCGCCTCGGTCGCCGTGTCGATCGCCGTCAGGCCGCCGCCGATCACCACCACCGGCAAGCGCAGCTGCATGTTGGCGATGGACTCGGTCTTGGCAGCGCCGGTCAGCTGCAGGGCCATGAGGAAGTCGGAGGCCGCGCGCACGCCGCGCGCCAGGCCGTTGGGGATCGGCAACACCGTCGGCCGGCCGGCGCCGACCGCGAGCGCGACATGGTCGAAGCCCATATCGAAGGCCTCGTCCAGGGTGATGGTGCCGCCGAAGCGCACGCCGCCGAACATGGCGAACTGGGCGCGGCGCTCCAAGAGCAAGCGGATGACCTTGAGGAAGGTCTTGTCCCAGCGCACGGTGATGCCGTATTCGGCGACGCCGCCGAAGCCGGCCATGACCCGCTCGTCCAGGGGCTCGCGCAACGCGTCCCAGTCGCGGATGGGCAGGAAAGGCACCCGCGTGCCGTCGGGCTCGACGCCGGAGAGCGCCGCGTCCAGGGGCTCGATCTTGAGCCCGTCGATTGCGACCACCGCGTGACCTTCGTTGAGCAGGTAGTGGGCCAGGGTGTAGCCGGCCGGGCCGAGGCCCGAGATCAGCACCTTGCGGCCGCTCGCCGCCCGCGGCAGGAAGCGGCGCAGCTTGAGCGGGTTCCAGCGGGTCAGCAGGCCGTAGATCTCGAAGCCCCAGGGCAGCTCCAGCACATCCTTGAGGATGCGCGTCTCGGCCTGGGGAATGTCGACCGGGTCCTGCTTCTGATAGATGCAGGCCTTCATGCAGTCGTTGCAGATGCGGTGGCCGGTGCCGGCGATCATGGGGTTGTCGATCACGGCGATGGCGAGCGCGGCGACGGCGTGGCCGTCGCGCTTGACCTCGTGCATCTCCGAGATCTTTTCCTCCAGCGGACAGCCGACCAGGCTCACGTCGAAAGCGCTCTTCTTGAAGCTGCCCTCGCGATCCTTCAGCCCCTTGGAGCAGGAGTCCTTGCCCTGGTGGTGACAGAGGATGCAGTAGTTGACGTGATCGAGGGCCTGGGTCAGGTCCATGCCGGCGTCGGTCAGGGCGAAGCCGTCGCGATGCCGCAGCCGGTCCTCGGGCAGGACTTGCGCCCAGACGCCGTCGACGGCCTTCTCCTCCAGCGCGATCAGGTTCAGGGGATCGAGCTTGTGGGGCTGGTGGAACAGCACGCCGCCGGCATGGCGGGCCTGGCCCTCGGGATGATAGAGCGCCCAGGCCGCGTAGTCGCGGGCGACCTCGAGAGCCTCGCCGTGATCTGCCTCCGCGTCCAGCCAGGCGCTCACCTGCCGGGCGAAGACCAGTTCTTCGTCCGGCGGCGCGCCGAGGTCGTCGAGGCGCTGCCGCAAGGCGTCGCCGTCGAGCGCCTGGGCCGCCTCGGGCTTGACCTGCTTGCCGGCGCGGCGCTGCACGAACTGCCGTTTGACGGAATAGAGCGGGGCCAGCTCGTTGTGCCGTTCGGCGAGCGCCCTGAGCTCAATTTCGATGCCGAACAGGCGGCCGAGGAAATCCTCGAGATAGGGCCCCAGGTCGATGAGCAGGGCGGCCTGCTCGGCGTCCTTGTCGTCTTTGCCCGGCCGCTCGCCGGCGACCGGGGTCTGGTGGCCGGCATCGAGGGAGGCTTCGAAAGCGGAGTCCAGGCGGGCGATCTTGAGGCGCTTGGCGAGGTCCGGGCGTTCGCGATCGAGGCCGGCCATGAACGCGGCATCGAGGCGCGCCAGTCCGTCGACGGAATAGAGATCGTCGAAAGAGAAGCCGTCGGCCAGAACCAGATCCGCCATGCCCCGTTCCTTAGTGTTCCTGTGTGGTCCTTGCCCCTCGGCGTCTTGCGCTGGCTCGAAAGGTTGTGCGCCACTCTGCCGCCGTCCCCGGATGCAGGTGCTAACCCATGTCGCCGCCCAGGTAAAGCGCTAGTAACACGTATTATTTGTGTGATTATTGACTGTTTACCGGCAACCTCACGTGAAATATCAATTTGGACCGCAAGGCGCGAGAGTCAAGCGCTTTTCAGGCACTTCTCAAGCGTTCTTCCCTGGGCGTCTTGGCGAAGCACTCCCGGTAGCACTTCGAGAAGTGGGAGGCCGAGACGAAGCCGCAGGCGAGCGCGACGTCGAGGATGGAAAGGGTGCTTTCGGTCAGGAGATGGCGGGCGCGCAGCAGCCGCAGCTCGAGGTAGTAGCGGGTCGGCGTGCGGTTGAGGTACTGGCGGAACAGGCGCTCCAGTTGGCGAGTGGAAAGATTGGCGCGCCGGGCCAGCTCGGACCGCGGCAGGGGGTGCTCCAGGTGCTGCTCCATGTCGCCGATCACCGCCAGCATCTTGGGGTGGCTGATGCCCAGGCGGTTGCGCAGCGCCATGCGCTGGTGATCGTGGGTGTCGCGGATGCGTTCGTGGATGAACTGCTCGGCCACCTTGGTCGCCAGCTCGCGGCCGTGTTCCCGGTCGATCAGGCACAGCATGAGGTCGAGCGATGCGGTCCCGCCGGAACAGGTCAAACGGTCGCGGTCGATCTCGAACAGTTCCTCGCTCACCTCGATGTCGGGAAAAGCCTCGCGAAACGCGGCGGCGTTCTCCCAGTGGATGGTCGAGCGATAGCCTTCGAGCAGCCCCGCCCGGGCGAGCAGGTAGCTGCCGGTCGACATTGCGCCGATGCGGCAGCCGCCGCGCGAAATCCGGCGCAGCCGGGCGAAGACCTGGCGGTCCTTGTACTTGTGGGCCGCCAGACCGGCCACCACGAAGAGGGTGTCGAGACGGCCCACGTCGTCGAGGCCCCGGTCGGCCACGATATCGATGCCGCTGGAGGCGGGAACCGGCGAGCCGTCGGCCGAGACCACACGCCACGAATAGAGCTCGCGGCCCGCCAGACGGTTGGCCGCTCGCAGGGGTTCGGTCGCGGCGGCAAAGCTCATCATGGCAAACTGGGGCACCAGGAGAAAACCGAAGGCGCGCGGCAGACCGCCGCCCCGATATTTGGCGTCGTCATCATGCCCCGGCTTTGGCCTGCGACCCGCAGGCCGGTGGCTCGGCGGCCTTTCGCCCACGCCGACCTCTCCCGCCTTCCTTCAACGATTGGGAAGCCATTCTGTGTGACACTTTTGCGGCGACGCGACAACTGCTTAGCGCTAGCCTGTAGGCCACGAAACCGAGACGGCAGAGGCACGTGGTGGAACCGCGCTCTGAAACGGAGATCCTCGAAGGGATCGAGGCAGCATTGAAGGCCCAGGGCCTCCTCCTGTTCGGTGGCTTTCGGCCGGACGAGAGCGATGGCGTGCCGCCCCTGCCGGACGGCCGCCCGGTCGCGACTCTCCTCATGGCCGGAAACGCCGGGCCGACCGCCTGGCAAACTTTCGCAGCGACCCCCGAGGCTGGCGACGGCGCGCCGAACCCCATGGACCGCTGGAGCAAGCGCGTGCTCGGCCGCTTGGCCCGGGCGCACGGCGGGATAGCCCTTTTTCCCTCCGACGGCCCGCCCTATCCGCCCTTCGTCGCCTGGGCCAAACGGGCCGCGCCGGTGCGGGAATCGCCGCTCGGCATGCTGATCCATCCGGTCTACGGCCTGTGGCACGCCTACCGCGGCGCCTTGGCCCTGCGCGAACGCCTGCCGCTGCCGGCCGCTGAGACAGGAGCCTATCCCTGCGACGGCTGCGTGGACAAACCCTGCCTGGCGACCTGCCCGGTCTCGGCCTTCGGGCCGGGCGGTTATGATGTCGCGGCCTGCGTCGGCCATATCCGGACGCCGCAGGGCGAGGATTGCCTGGCCCTGGGCTGCCGCGCCCGGCGGGCCTGTCCCATCGGCCGGGCTTACGTGTATGATCCGCCCCAGGCCGAATTTCACATGGAGGCTTTCTTGGGCGCGCGCCG
>CALJXB010000306.1 GCA_937974415.1 uncultured Kiloniellales bacterium | reverse complement strand
GCTGACGAGCGCGCCCGCGCCCTCTGAGAGGAGCCGCCGGGCGCCGGCCCATGCCCGCTCCGCGCAAGCCGCCGCGCAGGCGATTCGGGCCCCGGCGTGGGGCGCGTGCTGGGCTAGCAGCTCAGCCTCGACGGCAAGGCCGACGACGAAACCCGGGGCGCCGGGAGGTCTCACATGCCGTGGCTGACCTGGCCGCCTTTGGCGGCGATCAGGTTCCGGTAGCGGCCCAGGGCCCAGAGCGGGAAGTAGGCGCTGTAGCCGTCGTAACGCAGATAGAAGACCCGCGGAAATCCGATCCCCGTGTAAAGGTCTTCGTGCCATTTGCAGCCGTCGCGGGGATGAGCGAGCAGATAGGCGACGCCCCGGCGAACGGCCTCGCTGTTCACCTCGCCGACGGCCATCAGCCCGAGCAGCGCCCAGGCGGTCTGCGATGGCGTGCTGGCCTTGACCTCGTCCCGGCGGTCCTGCCAGTAGGTGGCGCAGTCCTCGCCCCAACCGCCGTCGGGACGCTGGCGCGACTTGAGCCAGTTGACCGCTCGGCGCACCATCAAGGACCCGTGGTCGGCCCCGATCGCGTTGAGCGCCGAAAGGGCCGACCAAGTGCCGTAGACGTAGTTGACGCCCCAGCGGCCGTACCAGGAGCCGTCAGGCTCCTGTTCGCGCTCGAGGAAGGAGATAGCGCGGCGAACCGCCCGGTGGTCCCGGCCGTATCCGAGCTGCGCCAGCATCGAAAGACAGCGCGCGGATACGTCCACCGTCGGCGGGTCCAGCAACGCGCCGTGGTCGGCAAAGGGGATGTTGTTCAAATAGTTGTACTGGTTTTCGGCATCGAAGGCGCCCCAGCCGCCGTTGCTGCTCTGCATGCCGACGACCCAGTCCGTCGCGCGGTGGATGGCCGGCCGGGTGCGTTCTTCGTTGGCACGGTCAAGCGCCAGAACGACGACCGCCGTGTCGTCCACATCGGGGTAGTAGTCATTCCAATACTGGAAAGCCCAACCACCGGGATTCAATCCCGGCCGTTTCCAGCTCCAGTCGCCCACCACGTCGGTGATCTCGCGTTCCAGGATCCAGTCCGTCGCCTTCTCGAAAGCGGGGCCCGCCGGATCCTCGCCCGCTTCCAGCAAGGCGTGCATCGCCAGACAGGTATCCCAAACCGGCGAGACACAAGGCTGGCAGTAGGCCTCCTCCTCGCGGCGGATCAGTAGGCGGTCGATGGCCGTGCGGGCAACGCTGACATGGGGGTGATTGCGCGGATAGCCCAGCGCCTCGAAGGCCATCACGGAATAGGCCATGGGCGGGTAGATGCCGCCCAGTCCCTCCTCGCCATTGAGGCGCGCCACGATGAAGTCGATGGCCCGGGTAATGGCGTATTGCCGGGCGCCCTTCGGGAAGTGCGGCGCGATGGCGCCCAGCACCCGGTCGACGCCGACGAAGAAACTGCCGAGTGTCGTGCCGGTGGCGTTCAGCGGATAGCGTTCCTCGTCCGGATGATCGAGGAAGAGCTCGTCCAAACGCACGCCCCGTGGGTTTTGCGCCGTGGGTTTCAGGGTGTAGAGGATCAACAGCGGGACGATGACGGTACGGGACCAGTAGGAGATCTTTTCCAGGTGGAAGGGCGACGGCCGGGGCAGCAGCATAATCTCCACCGGCATGTTCGGCACCGCCCGCCAGGGGACCAGGCCGAACAAGGCCAAGTTGATCCGGGTGAAGACGTTCGCATTGGCCGCGCCGCCGCGCGCGAGAACCGCGGCGCGGGCTCTCTTCATGTGGGGCGCATCCGGGTCGTCGCCGATCAGCTTCAGGGCGAAGTAAGCCTTGACGGTGGCGCTGATGTCCATGTCGCCGTCGTGGTAGAGCGGCCAAGCTCCGTCCTCGTTCTGCCGGGCGCGGAGGTAGCGGCCGATCTTAGCTTCAGTTTCCTGGTAGCCTGGATCATCCACTTCGCCGAGGAAGTGGTGCAGCATCACATAATCGCCCGTGATGGTGGCGTCGGCCTCGAACTCGAATATCCAGTGGCCGTCGTCGCGCTGCCGTGCCAGCAGCTCACGGCGAGCGTCTTGAATGACGTCATCGAGCTCCTGGACCCAGAGATCTAGCCCGGCAACAGCCCGAACGGTCACGCCCTCAACTCCCTAACAAATGCCATGAAACCCTGTCCGAAACGTTCGTTGATAGATAGCCGTTGCCTGCCGGATTGCCAATCCCCGCGCGGCATTTCATCACCGGATTTTGTCGCTGTGTGAGGTGATCGCAGATTACTTTGGCGAATCCATGGCGATCCGCCGTGCAGCCGCCCGCCCGGAGCGCACGGCGCTCTCGATGGTCGCGGGATAGCCGGTGTCGGTCCAATCGCCGGCCAACAGGAGGTTGCGCCATCGGGTCGTCGCCGGCGGCCGGCGCGACAGCGAGGTCGGCGTCTGGGCGAAGGTGGCGCGGCGTTCCTTGATCACCCGCATGAGCGGCGCCGGCTCCGACGGCAGGGCCAGGGCCTGTGCCGTGTCGCGCCACAGGCGCTCGGCGATCGCCTCGCTCCTCTCCTCGGCAAGGGCCGCGGCGGCGCTGACGGTCAGGCTGACCACGTCGCCGCGCAGGAACAGCCAGTCGGCCAAGCCGCCGACGAGTCCCAAGAAGGGCAGATCCGGGGGCAGACGGGGCGGTGTATCGAGCCGGATATGCACGTTGACGATGGGCCGGCTTTCATCGGGCACCGGCAACTCGGGCAGGAGTTCGGCGGCGACCGTCGGCGGGAGCGCCAGCACGCTCCAGTCCGCAGGGCCGAGCGCGACGGGCGCGGCGCCGAAATCCAACGCCTGGACCCGGTCTCCATCCGTGTGGAGAGCCCGCAGGCGGGCGTTGAACGAGATTTCCGCCCCGGCCCGGCGCAATGCGGCGCAGGCCGGGTCGACGAAGCTGGCGGCCAGGCCGTCGCGGGCGATCAGGGGCCGGCAGGCGGCTTCCCCGCGCAAGAAGCTCTCCCGCACCACCAGCCAGAGCAGGCGCGCCGAGGCTTCTTCCGGCGCCGTGTTCAGGGCGGCCACAGTGAGCGGCTCCCAGAACCGCGACCATAGCGGATCGTGGCAATCGAGGCAGTCCGCGACCGTGTCTGTCGGCCCCGCCCGGGCGAGGCGAAGGCCGGCAATATAGCTGCCAAGGCCGGTTCCGGGCACCCGGCGCGCCGGGTTCAGCAGCCACCAGGGGACCGCGCCGCGGCCGGGCCGCAAAGTCCAGCGCTCGCCCGACTTGAGGTCGACGAAGGGAAAGGCCGCGCGCGGCGGCCCGATCAGGCTCCGCCCGGCACCGATTTCCTCCACGTAGGACAGTGCTTCCGTGTTGGCCGACAAAAGGAGGTGATTGCCGTTGTCGATCCGGCGCTCGAGGCGGCTGTCGTCATAGGAGCGACAGCGCCCGCCGGCTTGCCCGGCGGCCTCGTAGAGACGCACGGACCGGCCTTGGCGGGCCAGCCGCACGGCACAGGCCAGGCCCGCGATGCCGGCACCGACCACATGGACGGTCCCAACCGTTCGGGCTTCGGCCATCGCTCAGAACAGGCCGTGACGGGCGGCGATCCAGGCCTTTTGGATCCGCGAGACCCGAACCGGGCGGCGCGGCGCGGCCCAGCCGCGACCTTCGAGCCTATCCAGGAGCAGCCGGTAGATCTGCATCATGAGTATGGCCGGGCGCACGCTGCTCCGTTCGCAAGCGGCGATCAGCTGCGCGCTGCGCGCAAAGCGCTCGCGTGCCTCCTGGGCCAAGGCCGCGCAGACTTCGCCCAAGCCGGGGTGATCGAGCACCGACTCCGGCGGGCCGGGGGGAATACCGGCATCCTCGAGCAGCTCGGCCGGCAGGTAGAGCCGCCCTTGGGCGGCGTCTTCGTCCAGGTCGCGCAGCACGTTGGTAATCTGCAGGGCGTCGCCCAGCACCACGGCGAGTTCCTCGGCTGCGGGCCCATGGCTGCCGAAGGCGCGGATCGAAAGGCAGCCGACGGCCCCGGCCACCCGGCGGCAGTAGAGGGCGAAGGCCGCCCGGTCCGGCGCAACCATGGCCTCCCTGGCGTCCATCTCCATGCCATCAATGACGGCCAGGAATTCATCCTTTGGCAGGTCGAAGGCGTGCACGGCATCGAGAAGGGCGCGGCTGGTCGGCCGTGTCGGGCGGTCGCGGTATAGCCGTTCGATTTCCTCGCGCCAGGCGAGGAGTGCAGCCAATTTTTGCTCGATGGTGCCGGCACCGTCGGCGATGTCGTCGACTTCGCGGCAGAAGGCGTAGATGGCGTACATGGCGTCGCGCCGTTGGCGTGGCAGGATGCGCATGCCGAGCAGGAACGACGAGCCCGAGCGGAAAGCGACCGTCCGCGCGTGGGCGCGCGCGTCGGCTGCATCGCTGGCGGAAAGGGCGCCGGTCGCAGTCATGGCCGGTCCGCGGAACTCGCCCGGGGGGCCGGCCGCCCCAAGATCCTGCGGGCGAGCGCGCCGAGCGCCGAGGGCCCGGCAACGCAAAGAGTCTGCGCCTTGTTGAGGACCACCCGTTGCGCCAGGGGATCGCGGGCGCGAAGCTCGCGCACCAGTCGATGTGCCAGGGCCACGATGACCGCAGACTCCATGGCGAGATGGCGCGACCGCAGTTGGCCCGGCAACTGGCCGGCTTGCCCCAGCAGGGCCGCCGTGGCGTCGAGGCAGCGGTCGAGCACCTGCCGCAAGGCGGCGGAAGACGCCGGCTCGGCCAAAGCCGCGACTGCGACCCCGGCGGCGGCCATCCAGTCCTGGGGCAGATAGACGCGATCGAGAGTGCGATAGTCGTCGCTGCAGTCCTGCAGGTGGTTGATCACCTGGAGCGCGCTGCAGAGGGCGTCGCTTGCCGCATAGCCGGCCGGATCCTCGCCATGCAGATCGAGCAAATAGCGCCCGACGGGATTGGCCGAGAGCGCGCAATAGCCGAGAAGGTCGTCCCAGTCGTCGTAGCGCAGCTTGACCGCGTCCTGCTTGAAAGCCGCCACGAGATCGACGCAGTGCTGCGCCGTCACGCCGGTCTCCCTCAAGCTGGCGCGCAGGCGGTGGGCGGTCGCGAGCGCCGGATCGTCTGTCTCTTGGCCGGCGATGGCCTGCTCGAAGCGGTCGAGGCGGCGGATTTTGTCTTCGGGCTGCAAATCTGGGTTGTCGGCGATGTCGTCGATGGCCCGGGCGAAGGCGTAGAACTTGGCCACGTGGGGCCTGAGGCGCGCCGGCAGAAGCCAGGATCCGACGGGAAAGTTTTCGTCGCCGGCGCCTTTGCCCGACGGCGTTTCGGCCGCCTGGCCAAAGTCGGACTCATCCACCTTCGGCGCCATGGCGGCAATCTTCTCGCCCGTTGCGGTGCCTGTCATGCCTCTTGTCCCGAGTGAGGTCCCCCCCACTGTAAATAATCTGGGAGTCTAGCGGCCGAGGCCGGTGTCTTCCAGGGCCCGCGCGGCCATCCGCCCTTTCCAGGCGCCGCCGCGGCCGCGCCAATGCTGCCGGGCCGAGTCGGCGGTCATGAGGGAATAGAGCAGAGCGCCCACGGGCAGCAGTCCGGCCAGCCAAGGCGGCTGGCGATAGAGCCGCAGCGTGGGCAGAAAGGCCGTCGCCATCGAGGCCCAGGCCAGGCCGCCGGCCGCGGCCGCCAGAGCCGACCCGTGCCACGGCCAGGCGAGCAGGGCCAAGGGCGGAACCAGATAGGTCAAAGTCATCCCCAGCAGGCTGCCGGCCACGAGCAGAGGCGAGGTGCGCAGCTGGGTATAGGCGCTGCGGGCGACCATGTCCCAGATGCTTTTGAGATCGCGATAGGGGCGCAGGGAGTGGCTGTCGTCGGCGAGGCCAAGCCAGATTCCTCGGCCGCGGGCCCGTGCGACGGGCTTGATGTGGGCCGCCAGGGCGCAGTCGTCGATCAAGGCGCCCTTGATGACGGCAAAGCCGCCGGCGGCCAGGAGCGTCTCGGCTCGCAGCAGGACGCAGCCGCCTGCGGCGGCGGCGGTGGTGCGGCTTCTGTCGGAAACCCAAGAGAAGGGGTAGAGCTTCTGGAAAAAGAACACGAAAGGCGGGATCAGGAGGCGTGCCCAGCTGCCTTCGCAGGACAGCTCGGCCATCAAGGAAACCAGATCGAGCCGCTCACGCTCCGCCTTGGCGACCAGGCGCCGCAAAGTCTTGGGCCCGTGCGCGATATCGGCATCGGAGAGCCAAACATACCTGGCCTCGAGGGACTGGCGGCGCAGCTCCCTCAAGCCTTCGTTGAGGGCCCAGGTCTTGCCGGTCCAGCCCGGCTCGGGCGCCCGGGCCGTTACCACGATCAAGCGGTCTTCCGCGCCCGCTCGTCTTGCAGCGGCGCGGGCCGCCGCAGCGGTGCCGTCGCGGCTGTTGTCGTCGACGACTACGATTTTGAAGGGCGTCGGATAGTCTTGCGACAGCAGCGAGTCCAAGGCCGCGGCGATGACGTCCGCCTCGTCGCGGGCCGGAACCAGGGCGATCACGGCCGGCCACTCACGGGGACCGTCCGTCGCCTCATCGAGGCGCTGATCGGCGCGCCAAAATCCGCCGCGCAGCAGGAGAAGATAGACCCATACGGCCAAGGACAGGAGGGCGGCTGTGGTGACGAGCGGAACCATGGCGCTTACCGACTTGTCGATCCGTGGATGGCAAACCCACAAGATTAGATGTCATGCTTACGTCCAACGTCACTTCACAAGCAATCACAAGCTCGTCGCCAATTCCGTGAAACGCGAGAGAAATCGGTCCTTTGCCTCGGTGGGCGGCCAGGCCTCGAGGCGAAGATCGTCGAGCCCGCGCGGGCGTCCGAAGAACCGATGACCTTCGACCGAGGAGAAACCGGCGAGCTGGGTCGCCTCCAGATAGGCGGCGGCCCGGTCGGCCCGTTTGATCAGGGCGGCGGCCGACTTGGGCGGCCGGGCGGGCAGGCCGAAGCGCAGGTGGATCGCCGCCTGCAGGCGGTTCTCGAGGGCCTTGTAGTCGAGGCCGACGGCGGCCTTGAAGGGGGTGATGAGGTCGCCGATCACGTACTCCGGCGCGTCGTGGAGCAGGGCGGCGAGGCGCCACGGCCGGGGCGCCTTGGGCCGGAAGCGGCCGACCAAATTGTCTACCAGTAGGGAGTGCTGGGCGACGCTGTAGGCCCAGCTGCCGGTGGTCTGGCCATTCCAGCGGGCGACCCGCGCGAGGCCGTGGGCGATGTCCTCGATCTCCACGTCGAGGGGCGAGGGGTCTAGCAGGTCGAGCCGCCGGCCCGACAACATGCGCTGCCAGGCCCTGGCCTGAACCGAGTTGGCTTTGGACGACCTCGCGGCCATGGGATCCACCGAAAGCAGCTTTCGAGTTTGTCCGGATGGTGGGGCAGGCCGCCGGTTCCCGTCAATGCAATCGGCCGCTGCGGAGGCCTGTGCCCTCGGCAAGGCGAGCGGGAGGGAGTATATCTAGCCGCATGAGTTCCGTAGCCACAGGAACGGTCGACCGCCCCCTTTCCATCGCGCCCATGATGGACTGGACGGACCGGCACGACCGCTACTTCTTGCGCCTCGTCACGCGCCGCGCGCTGCTCTACACCGAGATGATCACCACGGCGGCAATCCTGCACGGCGACCGCGAGCGCCTGCTGGGTCACGACCCGGCGGAACACCCCCTGGCACTGCAGCTGGGCGGGGCGTTGCCGGGCGACCTGGCGGCCTGTGCCCGGATCGCCGAAGACGCCGGCTTCGATGAGGTGAACCTCAATGTCGGCTGCCCGAGCGACCGGGTGCAGAACGCCCGCTTCGGTGCCTGCCTCATGGCGGAGCCGAAAACGGTGGCGGCCTGCGTCGCGGCCATGATGTCGGCGATCGATCTGCCGGTTACCGTCAAAACCCGCACCGGCATCGACGATCGGGATTCCTATGAGCACCTCAAAGCCTTTGTCGCGACCGTCGCGGGGGCCGGCTGCCGCAGCATCACGGTGCACGCCCGCAAGGCTTGGCTGACCGGACTCAGCCCGAAGCAGAACCGGGAGATCCCGCCCCTCGACTATCCGCGGGTCTATCGGCTGAAAGAGGATTTTCCCGAGCTGGAGATCGTCGTCAACGGCGGGATCGGATCGTTGGACGAGGCCGAGCGCCACCTCGCCCGGGTCGACGGCGCTATGATCGGCCGCAGCGCCTACCAGACCCCTTATGTGCTGGCCGAGGCGGACCGCCGCTTTTTCGGCTCTGCCGATCCTGTGCCGACCCGGGAGGGCGTCGCGCGCGCGCTCCTGCCATACGTGGAGGCGCAGTGTGCGATCGGCGTGCCGGTCAAGGCGATTACCCGCCACATCCTGGGCCTGTTCAATGGCGAGCCGGGCGCGCGCCTGTGGCGGCGGACGCTCAGCGAAACCGCTCATCGCCCCGGCGCCGGACCCGAGGTGATCGAGGCCGCGCTCGATAGAGTGCTCGAAGCCCAGGCAAGCGCGGCCGACAGAAAGGCGCAACGGGGTGCGGCCCTGGCGATCGGCGCCTAACGGCTACGGCCGTCCCCACGCCGTCAATGCAGGTAGTGCCGGGTCGCGCGCCGGGTTACGGCGACGTCGAGAAGATCGCGTATCTCCCTGCGTGCGTTCCAGCGGCTCGGATTGAACCGCGCCTCCTCGGCG
>CALJXB010000305.1 GCA_937974415.1 uncultured Kiloniellales bacterium | reverse complement strand
GAAGACCGCAATGACGATCACTGCAACGGAATAGGTGGCCAGCAGGCCCGCCAACATGGCTACTTTAGCCGGCACCCTCCGCCGGTATGGCCGGAACGACAACAGCCGCCAGACAGGCCCAGGGACGGCGAGAAGCAGAGTCGCTTCGACCACGCGCTCGATCACGTTGACGGCCAACACCCGTTATGCCCTTCTCGGGGCTGCGTTGAATCGCTGTTTGCCCCTCCCAGTCTCATTGCACGTCAACGGTGGGGCATCGAATGATTTGCAGCGCTGGCTGTGCGCCGAATCTCTGGTGGGCAGGTTGCCGGGCATTCGGCCACCGGCGCGGGTTTGTGAAGGTTTGTGCTGCAACTTAAAAGACCCGAACGGTTGCATTCAGTTGTCACGCATAGGGTTCATTCCGAGGGCCGAAACAACACCTGCGCCGAATCGCCTTATCATTTCGTCAATGGTGATCTCATCGGCCGATTTTCGGCAACCGGCGATCAACTCGGATCGCAAGCTTTCGTCCCGGGCCAAGCGAACGATCGCCTTGGAGAAGGCTGCAACTTCGTCCGCCGAAACTATCCCGTTCTCGCCATGTTTCAGGTAGGCGAACTCCGGGCCGTGATGGGCGAGAGACGTGGCGACGGGAGGCAGGGCGTGATGGAACGCATCTACCACATTCAATCCGGCCGCACCCGGTATGACAAAGAGGTCGCTGACGGCGAAGACTTCGAGCTTTCTTTCTCCGAACACCGGACCAATGAAATGCACATAGCTGTGGCGACGGGCAGCTTTCACGGCGATCTCTTCCTGCGGCCCGCTTCCCGCCAGTATCAGCTGGAACGAGGGAACCTCGTCGTGCACCAGTTCCGCGGCCGAGATCAGAAAGCCCAGCCGTTTGTCTGCGTACATTCGGCCGCAGTAGAGGGCAACGGTATCATCGATGCCGATGGATAGGTCTTTGCGAAGCGCTATTCTCTTGCTATCGGACAATTCCAGCAACGGTGGTGCCGCGATCGCGTTTTGTACGTCCGAGATTCGCGAAGGGTCGTGGCCGCGCTCGATCAGCCTGCGCTTTACCTCGCCGGTGTAGGCAAAGTACCAGTCGCCGCGCCTACGCATCCAATCCTTCAATCGTTCGGACAGACCGCGTGGTTTGTCGCTCCGATGGCTCCACCCATGCCCCCAGAAAGCGATGCGAGGGCCGCCGAACAGGCGAGTTAGGCAAAGGACGTAATTGATGAGATGCCGGCTGGCCGCTTCGACCACAACCAGGTCCGCGCCCAAAACACGTCCGAGCACGGGATGCCAGGTTGCCGGCGCCGGTGGCGGTTTGCGAGAGGGGAGGTAGAACGGCGTAAATGGCTCCGCCCAGGGCAATTCGGCATAGAAGACGGGAGAGAATTCGCTGGTCCGGCTTGGAGCTCCATACAACAGACGTAGATCGATACCGAAGTCTGCCAGATGGTCGCGAAGGCCGTCGTAAAAGGCCACACGATAGTGCGGGCAGCCATTCTGAATGATCGCCACCTCCTTCCTTCGGCTCGCCTCGCTCATGGCTGGCCTTCGCCAGAGCCGCATTTCCGACGTGGCTGGGCGGCGAACGTCCCGGAGCGAGGCCGCCAAAGCTTGACGACGCGCGTGCCGTACGGGGTGATTTTCGGGTCGATCGGAGCCGCCCGATGGGCCTTCCGCCGCTCGAGGGTCCCGGCCTTGTCGGCGGCCATGAGCCCGCTGTAGTCGACCCTGTCGGCGTCCAAGGTCGTAGTTGGACAGCGTTCCAAGCCCTTGCTCCTTTCGCCAGGAGATTAGCGGTCGTAGGCCGGGAAATCTACGCTACCGGCAGAGAGCTGAACTGGCGGCTTCTAGCCAAACTGAGACGAAGTTAGCCATGCCCGAGGGCGACGGTTTTGCCCCCAACATCGGACATACGGGCTTGCTTCGCGCATTCAGCGTCAAAAATTTCAAACTGTGACACGGCCTGATTCCCCCTTCACATTCCGTCCAAAAAGCGGACAATAGCCGCCAGAAAAATACCAGGGCGAGGCCCTGGCCCGCTGGCGCGGCCGGTGGGGCAAAACAAAGGCTTTTCAAAAGGGAGGACGACAGCATGAAGATGTTCAAAGGACCGGGTTTCAGCCGCCGGAACTTTCTCGCCGGGACCGGCGCAGCGGCGGTAGCGCTTAAGTTCGGCAGCGGGCCGGCCTCTGCCGCCGGCCAGCTCAACGTCTACAACTGGGACACCTATATCGGCGAGACCACGCTCCAAACCTTCACCGACAGCACCGGGGTCGAGGTGCAATACGACCTCTACGCCAATCTCGAGGAGATGTTCGCCAAATTCCAGGCCGGCAATCCGGGCTACGACGTGATCTTTCCCAGCGACTACATGATGGAGACCATGATCGCGGCCGGCATGCTGGAGGAGCTCGACCGCTCACGGCTGCCGAACTTCGCGAACATCGACGAGAACTTCCTCAACCCCTCTTTCGATCCGGGCTGCAAGCACAACATTCCCTATTTCTGGGGTAGCTGCGGTATCGGCTACCGCAAGTCCAAGGTCGGCGAGGTCGACAGCTGGAAGGTCCTGCTGGACAGCGACGAGTTCTCGGGGCGCATGGCGTTGCTCGCCGATTCGCGCTTCGTCATGGGCGTGGCCTTGCTCTATCTCTGTCATTCCGCCAACACCACCAACCCGGACGAGATCAACGCCGCCCGCGACCTCCTGATCGAGGCGAAGAAGCACATGAAGGGCTTCGTTCCGGATTCCGGGCAGGACATGCTGATCTCCGGCGACATCGACGTGGTGATGGAATGGAACGGCGACGTCCTCAAGGTGATGGAGGAAGACGACGACCTGACCTATGTCATCCCCAAGGAAGGCACGGTTATCTGGATCGACGGCGTCTGCATTCCCAAGGGCGGACCCAACATGGACAACGCCTACCTGTTCCTCAATCATTTGCACGAACCGGAGGTCATGGCAGAGACCGCCAACACGATCCACTATGCGTCGACCAACAAGGCAGCAAAGGAGTTCATCAGCGAGTCCGACCTCAACAACCCGGCGATCTACGCGCCGGACGAGGTGGTGGCGCGCAGTCAGGCGCTCTCCGATGTGGGCGACGCCTTGCCCCTTTACGACGCGGCCTGGACCGAGATCCAGGCGGCTTAGGAC